>CALXGU010000093.1 GCA_944387905.1 uncultured Clostridia bacterium | reverse complement strand
GATAGCCTCAAGAATGCAGGCAAGCGAATTCCTCCACCCTGATACGCTTCTCATTCTTGCGCTCGGTCTGGTCGCGTTTATTTTTGATACGGCAGGCGGTGTGATTTTTGCCAAAATACTCAACCTGTTCCTTAAGAAAAAGATCAATCCTATGATCGGAGCTGCCGGTATTTCGGCGTTCCCCATGTCAGGAAGGATCGTTCATAAAATGGGCAGAGAGGAAGATCCGGATAATTTTCTGCTTATGCATTCAATCGGTGTAAATGTTTCCGGTCAGATAGCGTCTGTGATAGCAGGCGGACTTATTCTTAATTTCTTTATGTGAGGACTATAATATGAATTTTAATCCATCAGCTTTTATTTACAATCTGCGGTATATGGGTCTGGGTATGCTGGGCATTATGATAGTTATCGGTATAATTATCATCGTAACTATATTGCTCACAAAAATAGGCAAAAAATAGCCATATAAAAAGCCCGTGCATAGCACGGGCTTTTTTATATATTCTATTATCTTTCTTCTCTGAAATATGGGAGCCCCAAATGCGCCGGTGGCTGGTTTTCACGGCGTTTACGCGCGCTGATAAGAACAAGCACTATTATCGTAACAATATACGGAAGCATTTTTATAAGCTCCTTTGCAGCACTTGAAAGACCGGGGATATATGTGCAGATTATATACAGTCCTCCGAATATAAATGAACACAAAATAGACAGATCAGGTTTCCACAGCGCAAATATAACTATCGCTATAGCAAGCCAGCCGCGGTCGTCGAAGCCGTCGTTTGTCCATGCTCCTGCGATATAATCCATAACAAAGTACAATCCTCCCAGACCCGCAATAGCACCGCCTGTACAAGTCGCCACATATTTATATCGCGTCACGTTTATTCCCGCCGCGTCTGCCGTGGCCGGGCTCTCCCCTACCGCTCGGAGATTAAGTCCTATTCTTGTCTTTTTAAGAATAAAGGCGCATATCACAGCTATTATTACAGCAAGGTAAGCTAAAAAACCAAAAGACAAAAACGTCTGACCGAACAGTCCCAGATCATCGGCAAACGGCAGAGATGTCTTGTAATATGTGCCGGTAGTCAACAATGAGATCGAACCGCTCTTGCCGAAAAAGCCCTGCAGTGAACCGCCCAGAAAGTTTCCGACTCCGACTCCGAAGGTCGTCAGAGCAAGTCCGGTTACATTCTGATTGGCTCTGAGCGTTATTGTCAAAAAACTGTATATAAATGCCATCAGCGCTGATGCCAGAAGCGAACTCAGCAACGGTATTATTATACACAGAGCCGCCAACGGCTCGGGAGTGTAGTATTCATAGATATACCCGCCGACAATGCCGGATATTCCGCCGATATACATTATACCGGGTATACCCAAATTAAGGTTACCGCTTTTTTCGGTGATTATCTCACCTGTTGCGCCGTAAAGCAGAGGTATACCCTGAATTATGGCAGCATTGATAAAAGAGGCGATTGTAGTCAGCATTATTTTCCCTCCTTATGTCCGTTACGGAGATTTATTTTATAATTGACAAAAAACTCACAGCCGATGATAAAGAACAGTATAATCCCCGTCAGTATATCGGCAAAACTCTGGTTTAAATTGAATTTTGTAGCGATCTCACCCGCTCCGCGCTGCAGGAATACGATTATAAACGATGTCAGGACCATAATCGCCGCATTGAATTTTCCGAGCCATGATACCATGATCGCGGTAAAACCCATACCGCCTGCCGTCGTTGTGGTTATGGTATGGTTTGTGCCCGACACAAGCAGAAATCCCGCAAGGCCGCATATGGCTCCGGACAGTCCCATCGTTCTCAATATAACTTTCTTTACATTGATCCCGATATATTTTGCCGTATTTTCGCTCTCGCCTACTACTGATATCTCATAGCCCTGCTTACTGTATTTAAGATATATAAACATTGCTATCGTCACTGCCGCGACTATAAGTATATTGAGCAAATACTTCTGTCCGAATATCTCGGGAAGCCAGCCTGCCTGGCTGTTTTGATTTATTATGCCCATGACGCTGGAGCCGCTTGGAACCCAGATCATTATAAAAAACGATACAAGCTGAGTCGCAACATAGTTCATCATAAGCGTAAACAGTGTCTCATTAGTATTCCATTTAGCCTTGAAAAACGCCGGTATCAATGCCCACACGATACCAGCCAGAAGGCTTGCCGCAAGCATTATTATTATAAGCAGCAGCGGATGCATAGAATCTTTGACATAAAACATAACAGCCGCGGTAGCAAGGCCTCCAACAAGTACCTGTCCCTCAGCGCCTATATTCCAAAACCGCATTTTAAACGCGGGCGTTACTGCAAGTGAGATACACAGCAGCATTGCAAGATTCTGCAGCATGATCCACAGCTTACGGCTCGTTCCGAAACTGCCGCGTATCATTACCGAATATACCTGAATGGGGTTATAGCCGGTCAGCAATATTATTATGACAGAACACAATATAAGAGCCAGCACAACTGCTATTATACGTACAAGCCACGATTTCCACCACACAAGATCATCGCGCTTTGAAATTCGTATAAGAGGCTCGGTATGTTTGATTTTATCACTCATTTATCTGTCCTCCGTCTGTTTTTGTCATTAGCAGGCCTATTTCCTCTTTAGTGGTATTTCTGGCATCAACAATGCCTGTCACCCTGCCGCCGCCGATAACCATTATACGGTCGCACAGCTCTATCAGAACATCAAGATCCTCTCCGACGAAAATGACCGCCACACCGTTTTTCTTTTGCTCATTCAGCAGGTTATATATCGTATATGAAGAATTTATATCAAGGCCTCGTACAGGATAAGCTGCCATTAGCACTGTGGGCGCCGCCGCTATTTCCCTGCCGACAAGTACCTTTTGAACGTTTCCGCCCGACAGTCTGCGCACCGGCGTAGACGTACCGGGAGTCACCACCTGCAGATCGCTTATTATCTTGTCCGCGAGCGCTTTGGGCTCCGCACGCTTTAAAAACATACCCTTGCCGTGCCGGTAGCTGCGCAGCATCATATTATCTACTATATCCATATTGCCGACAAGTCCCATTCCCAGTCGGTCCTCCGGCACAAATGACAGCCGAACACCCAGATCGCGGATCTGTATTGGCGTTTTATCCCTTAAATTATCCTGTGTTTTTGTTTTGGGGTTATTATAGATTATGCTGCCTGAATCAATATGCTGAAGTCCTGCTATAGCCTCAAGCAGCTCACGCTGTCCGCTTCCCGCAATACCTGCAATACCCAATATTTCTCCGGATTTTGCCGTAAACGACACATTGTCAAGAAGTTTAACGCCCTCCCTGCTGTTGCACTTTATATCGCTTACTACAAGCCTGTCCTCGGTATCATGCGGCTGGCTGCGCTCTATATTCAGGCTTATTTTTTTGCCGACCATCATTTCTGTCAGCTCTGTCTCATTTGTCTGAGCTGTTATCAGCGTACCGACATACTCACCGCGGCGAAGAACCGATACGCGGTCGGAAATAGAAAGCACCTCATGCAATTTGTGCGTTATTATTATTATTGCCTTGCCGTCATCGCGCATACGACGCAGCACCTTGAACAGTTTTTGCGTCTCCTGCGGTGTCAGTACCGCCGTCGGCTCGTCAAGTATGAGTATATCCGCACCACGGTAAAGAACCTTTATTATTTCTACCGTCTGCTTCTCCGATACCGACATCTGATATATCTTTTTATGCGCGTCTATTTCAAATCCGTATTTTTCACATATTTCTCTGACACGTGCATAAACGTCGTTTATGTTGAATCTTTTACCGTCGTTAATTCCTAATACGATGTTTTCTGCCGCTGAAAATACATCCACAAGCTTAAAATGCTGATGTATCATGCCTATTTTGTAATCATACGCGTCATGCGGACAGGTTATAACCGCCTCTTGTCCGTTAATGAAAATCTGACCTTCATCCGGATGATATATACCTGAGATCATGTTCATAAGCGTTGTTTTGCCGCTTCCGTTTTCTCCCAACAGCGACAGTATTTCGCCGTTTTGAACGGAAAGACTTACGTCTTTATTGGCAACAACACTTCCGAAACGCTTTGTTATTCCCTTTAGTTCTATAGCCGCAGTGCTCATTTATTTACCTCCGTTTGGTTTTCAAAGCAAAAAGCCCTATGGTTTTCTGGTTTCAAAATCAAATATTAAAAGATTTTAAGGCGGAGCGTGACGCGCTCCGCCTTAAAATACGGAATAGTTTATTTTTCTGTGATACCGTCTATATACTTGATATCAAAGTAAGGAGCAGAACGCTTTTCCGATTCATGGAAGTAGCCGTCTGAAACGACCTCTGTATCCGGTGTGAAAGCATCGTCTGTATCAACGTCTGCCATATAAGAATCAAGTGTTTTTCCGTCTACTGTAAATGTTGTGGTATCAAATACATGAAGTGTACCTGCAACAAGTTTCTCTTTTGCCGCATCAATAGCTTCCTGTGTTCCGGGAGCCGCTACATCTGTATTGAGTTCTGTCAGTTCAACAGCTCCGTCCTCTATTCCGGGACAATAGTCATACGGGATCTCTGTACCGTCCTGAGCTGCCTTTATGATAAGTTCCATATAAGGCTGCCAGTTTATCTTTGAAGAGATAAGAGCTGTTGTAGGAGCCATTGATATTGTGCTTATATTGTAAGCTACATTGGGTACACCCTTTTCCTCACATGCCTTAGGTGCGCCCTCAGAATCGGCATGCTGGCTTATAAGTACGCAGCCGTCATTGATAAGAGAAAGCGCAGCTTCTTTTTCAAGAGCTATATCAAACCATGAATTTGTATATGTTACGCTCATCGTAGCGCTCTCGCACACACTTCTTGCGCCGAGATAGAATGATGTCATGCCGGAAACGACCTCTGCATAATCAAATGCGCCGACATATCCGATTTTAGCTCCGTCAGCTGTTATATCACCGTTTTCGATCATCTGATTGAGCTTCATTCCTGCAGCGATACCCGCAAGATATCTGCCCTCATAAATTGACGCAAAAGCATTGTGGAAGTTAGGCACCTGCTCAGTATGCGCCAGTGTTCCTGTTGCATGGCAGAACTGAACGTCAGTAAACTCTTTTGCGGCCTGGAGTATATATGACTCATGACCGAAGCTGTCTGCAAATACAAGATCACAGCCCTCGTCTACAAGCTCAGCTGCTGCGTTATAGCATTGGTCCGATTCAGGTATACCTGTCTTGAACAGTACCTGATCGTCTGTAAGTCCGCAGGCCTTTGCTGCAGCTGTAGCAGCGTCCATAAAGTTTTTGTCATAGGTTGAGTTTTCATCATGAAGGAAAATAAAACCGACTTTAAAATCAGAATCATTTCCGCCTTCAGCGTCGTTTGAAGCAGGATCACCGGCACAGCCGGCAAGAAGACCCAAAGCCATAACAAGAACAAGTGCGATTGCTAAAAACTTTTTCATTTTGTTGTCCTCCGTTTTTTTTTATATGAAATAAATTACACACTGTTTTATCTGCGAAAGCGGATCACACCGTTTTCTATGCTGTCTATGATCGCGAGAGATTCCACTCGTATTCCCTTTTCTCTCAGCTTATCTCCTCCGTGCTGAAAGCCCTTTTCTATCGCCACCGCACAGCCTACAAGCTGAGCCCCCGAGCGGGTCACAATATCTATAAGGCTGCATAAAGCCTGTCCGTTTGCCAAAAAATCATCTACTATCAGTATCCGGTCCCTGTCTGTCAGATACTGTTTTTCCACAACCATATTGTAATCGGTATTATGCGTATAGGAGTGAGTACGGCAGCTTATCACATCTCCGGATATATTGCTGGTACCGTGTTTTTTGGCAAATACAACCATGGTGCCCATCACAGCGGCAAATGCCGTTGCCACTGCAATACCTGACGCCTCTACCGTAAGTATTTTAGTTATATTTTCACCTTCATACAGACGCTTGACTTCTTTTCCCATTTCCATCAGCAGTTTTACATCTATCTGGTGATTCAAAAAGCTTCCGACTTTTATTACATTTCCGGGTAAGATACTTCCATCACTGATTATTCGTTTTTCAAGAAGCTCCATTTTCACCTCCGAAAATAAAAAAACAGACCATTCCAAGTCTGTTTTGCCAATACCAAGCTGCAAACCAATAGTCGCACATTATCGGCGTGCGGTAGAAACGTCTCAACACCTTAAAAACAGAGACATATATTGGCAAAAGTTTCTATAAGTATTTAATTCTATTCAAAACAAAAAATACTACATGTAAATATTAACATACCGTTAACTCACTGTCAATAAACAATAATTTTTTTCAAAT
>CALXGU010000092.1 GCA_944387905.1 uncultured Clostridia bacterium | reverse complement strand
CTTATAGTGATCACCACGCCCCCGTCCGCTAACGGGCGTGTCAATCCGGCAATACTGGCGGCGGCAAAAATAGCTGGCGTACAGCGTATTTTCAAATCCGGAGGCGCACAGGCAATAGCAGCGCTCGCTTACGGAACGCAGACGATCCCCTGCGTGGACAAAATAGTCGGGCCCGGGAATGCGTATGTCGCCGAGGCAAAACGTCAGGTATTGGGCAAAGTGGCAATCGACATGATAGCCGGCCCGAGCGAAATACTTATCGTAGCCGACGGCAGCTGCAATCCCGAATATGTGGCGGCGGACCTTCTGTCGCAGGCAGAGCATGACAAAATGGCAAGCGCCGTGCTTGTTACAGACAGCCGTGAGCTTGCATACAAGGTGTCCGAGCAGATAGAAAAACAAATACCCAAGCTCCTGCGCCGTGATATAGCCCGCGCATCAATAGACGACAACGGAAAAATAATAATCGCTGAAAATTTATCAGCTGCAGTGGATATCGCAAATCAGCTCGCGCCGGAGCATCTGGAGATATGTACGGACAACCCGTTTGATTATCTGAGCGAAATAAAAAACGCAGGCTCTGTATTCCTCGGAAAATACTGTCCCGAGGCTGTCGGAGACTACTACGCCGGTCCCAATCACACATTGCCCACCAGCGGCACGGCACGTTTTTCCAGTCCTCTGTCAGTTGACGATTTTGTAAAAAAGACCCAGTACACATATTATTCAAAAAACAGCCTGAGCAAAATAGCACAGGATATAGACACCTTCGCCAAGGCAGAGGGGCTCACCGCACACGCCAAAAGCGTAACGGTGCGTTTTGAAGGAAGTGAAAACAAATGAGTAAGTTTCTGTCAGAGCGGCTGAGCGGTCTTAAGGAATACATACCCGGCGAGCAGCCCAAGGACATGCAGTATATAAAGCTCAATACAAACGAGTCGCCGTTTGATCCGCCGCCCGAGGTAATGCAGGCGGCAACACAAAATCGCGCGGCAAATCTGCGGCTGTATCCCGAGCCGGACTGTACTGAACTTACCAAGGCTCTGGCTTGCCGATATAATGTCGACAGCAGCAATATAATTTTGGGCAACGGCTCGGACGAGATACTCTCGTTTTGCTTTGCCGCATACTTTGACGCAAAGTCCAAGGTGATTTTTCCGGATATAACCTATGGATTTTATAAGGTCTTCGGCGACCTGTACGGCTCAGACTACACAGAGGTACCGCTTGACAGCGGACTTAACATAGACACTGCCGACTATATAGGCTGCAATAAAAATATCGTAATAGCCAATCCCAACGCGCCTACCGGCATTGCCCTGCCTCTGTCGGACATAGAAAAAATAGCGGCATCAAATCCGGACAATATAGTGGTGATCGATGAGGCGTATGTGGATTTCGGCGGGGAAAGCTGTGTGCCGCTTATAAAAAAATACAGTAATCTGATAGTGGTAATGACCTTTTCAAAATCCCGCTCGCTGGCAGGGGCGCGGGTAGGTTTGGCCATTGCCGACAGTCAGCTTATAGCCGATCTCAATAAAATAAAGTATTCCACAAACCCGTATAATATCAACAGCATGAGCCAGCAGGCTGCAGCAGCCGCACTGAGCTGTGAGCAATATTACACGGACAGGATACGGGAAATCATAGATACCCGCGCCGAGTTCTGCCGCGGTCTTGACCGCCTCGGCTTTGAATATCTTCCGTCCAGCGCCAACTTTGTATTTGCCAAAAAGGACGGAACAGACGGCCAGACACTTTATCTCAAACTGAAAGAAAAAGGAATACTGACACGCCATTTTGCCAGCCCGCGCATCAGCGACTATCTGCGCATAACCATCGGCACACGCCGTCAGATGGAAACGCTGCTGAGCGCGCTTTCTGAAATAACGGAGGACATACAATGAGAACAGCATCAATAACCCGCCGGACCGCCGAAACCGATATAACAGTTTTTCTCAATATCGACGGCACCGGCAAGATCGAGACAGACAGCGGCAACGGCTTTTTTGATCATATGCTGACACTGCTTGCGCGGCACTCGCGCTTTGATTTGAAGATCAGCTGCAAGGGTGACACGCATGTGGATTTTCATCACAGTGCAGAGGATATAGGCATCGCCCTGGGCACAGCACTCAAAGAGGCTTTGGGCGACAAGCGCGGAATAACGCGGTATGCGCATACCGTACTGCCCATGGACGAGGCTCTAATACTCACAGCAGTCGATATCAGCGCAAGAAGTCACCTGTCCTGCAGCCTGTGTCTGCCGTCTGCGCGGATAGGAGATTTTGACACAGAGCTTTGCCGCGAGTTTTTGAACGCCTTTGTTTCAAACGCCGGCATAACTCTTCATGTAAACCAGCTTGCTGGATTCAACACTCATCATATAATCGAGTGTACCTTCAAATCCCTCGCAAGAAGCCTGCGCTTTGCCTGTGCAAAAGACAGCGCGGCGCCTGACGATATTCCGTCGACAAAGGGGATCTTATAATGGTTGCGGTAATAGATTACGGAGTTGGCAATCTGTTCTCGCTTAAAAGCTCGTTTGAAATACTGGGAAGCAGCGCCTGCGTCACAAATGACCCTGAGGTCATAGAAAGCAGCGACAGGATAGTGCTGCCCGGAGTAGGCGCATTCGGCGATGCGGCAAAAAAGCTGAGCGACAGCGGCATGGCCCGTATTGTATGCGAGCAGGCAAAAAAGGGCAAACCGATTTTGGGCATCTGTCTGGGAATGCAGCTGCTTTTTGAAACGTCGTATGAGTACGGCTGCCACAGCGGTCTTGCTCTTATACCGGGGTCTGTAAGACCACTGAAGGATATCATAGACCCGGCGCTTGATATACCGCATATCGGCTGGAACAGTCTGGAATTAAAGGGCAGCTGCCCGCTTTTCAAATATATGCACAGCGGTGATTTTGTATATTTTGTCCACTCCTTTTACGGGGCACAGTGCGAAGAATATGTCACCGCATACACCGAGTACTCAGTGCCGGTAACAGCGGCCGTAGCGCGAGATAACATATTCGGGACACAGTTCCATCCTGAAAAGAGCGGCAATGTCGGTCTTAATATCCTTAAAGCGTTCTGCGAGGTGAAATCATGATAATACTGCCCGCAATAGATATCATCGAAGGCAAGGCTGTACGTCTTGAAAAAGGCGATTACGGCAAAAAAACAGTATACAGCGCCGATCCTGCCGATGTTGCGCTGCGTTTTGCAAGCGCCGGCGCGCAATATCTGCATCTTGTCGATCTTGACGGCGCCAAGAGCGGAATGACCGATAATTTTGATACTGTAAAGAAAATAATCAGCAAAAGCCGTATGTTTACCGAGCTGGGCGGCGGCATACGCAGGCTTGAAACGGTAGAAAGATATTTTGATGCAGGAGTAAGCCGCGTCATACTCGGCACCGCGGCTGTCACCGATCCGGATTTTCTGGACAGATGTCTTGACCTGTACGGCGAAAAAATCGCGGTCGGCGTCGATATCAAAGACGGCTGTGTCGCTATTCATGGCTGGACTGAGGTGTCAGACTATACCTGCGACAGTTTTTTTGAAAAGATGAGCAAAAAGGGCGTTAAAAATATAATATGCACCGATATTTCACGCGACGGAATGATGGAAGGCGCGAATATCGCCATGTACCGTGATTTGTCCGAAAAATTCAGCATCGATATCACGGCATCCGGCGGCGTATGCAGCATATCCGATATATCCCAGCTTCTGGAGATGGATATATACGGTGCGATCTTGGGCAAGGCGCTGTATACAGGCGCGCTTGAGCTTTCAGACGTGCTCAGACTGTGCGGGGAGGATGTAAGATGATAACAAAACGTATAATTCCTTGCCTGGACGTCAGAGACTCTCGCGTCGTCAAAGGCGTTAATTTTGAAGGGCTAAACGATGTATCCTCGCCTGTGGAGCTTGCCGCATATTACAGTGAGAACGGAGCAGACGAACTGGTATTTTACGATATCACGGCATCTTATGAACAGCGCGCGCTGTTCACCGATATACTAAAGCAGGTCGCCAAGACAATATTTATCCCGCTCACGGTGGGCGGCGGAATAAACGATCTGTCCGATTTTGAGCGGGTGCTGAGCTGCGGTGCGGATAAGGTAAGCGTCAACAGCGGCGCGATACGCAACCCACAGCTTGTCTATGAGGCGGCAAAGCGGTACGGAGATCAGTGCGTTGTGCTGTCGGCTGATATCAAGCGTGTAGGTGGTGTCTTTCACGTTTTTGCGAAAGGCGGCAGAGAGGACACTGGCATGGAGGCCGTCGAATGGATACGGCGCTGTGTGGGTTCCGGAGCCGGAGAGGTGGTAGTCAACAGTATAGATACTGACGGGGTAAAGGGCGGATTTGATATCGGCATGCTGTCGGCAGTGCTGGACGCGGTCTCGGTACCGGTAATAGCATCGGGCGGAGCAGGCTGCGCAGAGGATTTTGTAACTCTTTTCAAAACGCTTCCGCGTATCAGCGCGGGACTTGCCGCTTCTGTATTCCATTTCAAACAGGTCAGCATACCTGAACTAAAAAAACTGCTCGCAGAAAACGCGATCCCCGCAAGAATTATTTAAAAGGAGACAGCAATGATAAATATAGACGAGCTTAAATTTGATAAAAACGGTCTTATCCCGGCAGTTGTAACGGACGCGTATTCAAAGCGCGTGCTGACTGTGGCGTACATGAACAGGGAGAGTCTTGAAATAAGCATAAAAGAACAAAAAACCTGCTTTTATTCAAGGTCAAGACAAGAGCTGTGGCGCAAAGGCGAGACCTCCGGCAACTTCCAGCATATAGTCAGCATCACAGCCGACTGCGACCTGGACGCGCTGACAGTAGAGGTCATTAAGGACGGGCCGGCATGCCATACGGGAAACGACTCCTGCTTTTTCAATCCGGTTTTCAAAAGCGATACCCTCAGTTCGTTCTCGCTGGACGGTCTGTTTGAACTTCTCGAGAACAGACGCGCAAACCCGCAGGAGGGCTCCTACACGTCATATCTTTTTGACAAGGGACTTGATAAAATACTTAAAAAGGTAGGCGAGGAGTGCACAGAAGTCATTATCGCCGCAAAAGCGCAGGACAAGGCGGAGACTGTCTATGAGATCGCGGATCTTGCATATCATGTTCTGGTACTCATGGTCCAGGCAGGAATATCGGTGGATGAGATAAAGCGTGAGCTTGCCTCAAGGCATGTTATAAACAAGAAGGTAAAACAGGAGAAAATGGCAAGTGATAAAAAGTGATTTTCACTCGCACACCGTCCTTTGTGACGGACAAAACACCGCCGCACAGATGGCGGCGGCGGCGTATGACAAAGGTCTGAGTGCATTCGGTTTTTCGGGACACGGATATACTCCGTTTGACAGCAGCTACTGTATGTCTGAGCAGGATACGGAACAATATCTGTCTCAGATACGAAAGCTCAAAACGGAGTATGCCGGAAAAATGCAGATTTTTGCCGGGCTTGAGGCCGATCTTTTCAGTGAGTACGACCGCAATAAATTCGACTATATTATAGGTTCGGTGCATTATATAAAAACAGATGCCGGATATTTCGACGCGGACAATACGCCTTTGATACTGCGAGAAACGGCGGATAAATATTTCGGCGGCGACATGCTCTCGCTGTGCGAGCGCTACTACGAGCAGGTGTCGCTTTTAAAAGATGTGGATATAATAGGCCACTTTGATGTAATAACAAAATTCTGTGAGCAGCACTGTCTGTTCGATCCCGACTGCAGCCGTTACCGCGCGGCGGCGTTTGCGGCGCTTGACGTGCTTATCAGCAGAGACCCTGTCTTTGAAGTCAATACCGGAGCGATGGCGCGCGGCACAAAATCACAGCCGTATCCGTCCCGGTTTATACTGAAACGTATATTTGAACGCGGCGGTCGTGTGATATTTTCAAGTGATGCCCACAGTACACAGACAATCCTCTCACACTTCGATTCGGCTCGCCTGCTGCTGAAATCCGTAGGATTTAAAAGCAGGGTCACGCTGACGGAAACTGGCTTTCAGGAAATTGAAATTTAAAAAGCCGACCCATATATCGATTTTCAAAAAACCCAAATGCAAAAAACAGCCCGATATATCATTTTCAAAAAATCCAAATGCAAAAAACAGCCCGGATTAAAGCGCGGTGAGATAAGAAAACAAGCAAAAAGCCTTAAATCATCGCGTTTATGGACAGCGGGCAAACAGGTTACAACTGAATAACCGAGCAAAAGGGACGTTATCAGACCGATAGCGTCCCTTTCTGCATATTGGCATACCGCAGCTTGAAAAGAGTTGCGGTTTTTTTATGCCCGAAAACAGGCGGTAACGTGGAACGTTAGGCGCGAAAA
>CALXGU010000091.1 GCA_944387905.1 uncultured Clostridia bacterium | reverse complement strand
ACCAATACTTATCTCGGACAGAGAGTTTTTATTTGGCTTTTGACTCACAGTAAATACAGCGATAAATACGGTTTTTCGGATCAGTGAGCCTGAACACATGTTCTATATCCTGTTCCGTCGATGTGATACAGCGCGGATTTTTGCATTTTATAACACCGCGCACGAGCTTTGGCAGCTCGACATGTCTTTTTTCAACACGTCTGGCGTTTTTTATGATGTTGACAGTAATACCGGGATCTACATATCCCAGAACGTCAAGATCAAGATCTATCTGTGCGTCAATTTTTATAATGTCCTTGCGTCCCATTTTTTTACTTTGGACATTTTTTATGATGGCTACGCTGCAGTCAAGTTCGTCCAGACCGAGTATCCTGTAGAGCTCCATGCTCTGGCCTGCGCGAATATGATCAAGCACAATGCCGTCCTTGATTGAATCTACCGTCATTTCAGTCCACCTCCGACAAAAGCTTCAGAATAAGCGCCATACGAATATATTTACCGTTTTCAACCTGTTTGAAGTAGCAGGCTCTGGGATCGTCGTCCACCGCCGTGGATATTTCGTTGACGCGCGGCAGCGGATGCAGGATCTTCAGTCCGGGCCCGGCGTTTTTGAGCTTATCGGGGGTCAGGATATAGCTGTCGCGAAGGCGCAGATAATCGTCCTCATTGAAAAAGCGTTCACGCTGTACACGCGTCATATAGAGTATGTCAAGATCGGGCATGACCTGAGTCATATCGAAGCACTCTGTGTATTCCATACCGTTTTTTTCAAGTATCTCGTGGCGTACATAGCCGGGGATCTTGAGTTCGTCAGGGGATATCAGAACGATTTTTATATTATCATACCGTGACAGAGCGCTTATAAGCGAATGCACGGTACGTCCGAACTTAAGGTCTCCGCAGAAACCGATGGTAAACCCGTCAAGCCTTCCCAGCTCTCTTTTTATAGTCAGCAGATCGGTAAGCGTCTGAGTCGGATGGTTGTGTCCGCCGTCGCCCGCGTTGATGATAGGCACCCTGCTTTTGAGCGAAGCCGCAAGCGGCGCGCCCTCCTTCGGGTGACGCATCGCTATGATATCCGCATAGCAGCCTACAGTTCTGATCGTATCGCTTACGCTTTCGCCCTTGGACGCGGAGCTGGACTGCGCCTCGGAAAATCCCAGCACGCTGCCGCCCAGCTCAAGCATTGCCGCCTCAAAGCTTAAGCGTGTTCTTGTAGACGGCTCAAAAAACAGCGTCGCCAGCTTCTTGTATCTGCATTTTTCCCGATACGGATCAGGGTTTTTTATAATATCATTCGCCGTTTTTATAAGCTCATCTATTTCGCTTACGCTCAGATCCATTATATCTATAAGATGACGCATACTATCACCTCTGTGCCGATATCCACGACTCGTCTGACGGATCGTCTCTGAACGCGGTAAGGCGCTGTATATCGCTTTCCCGGATATATCCGGTCTTTGCCGCCTGTTTTACAACAGTATCAAAATCGGTAAGGCTTACGTTTTTGACATTTGCCGCCTCAAGCCGCTCAATGCCCTTTTTCATACCGTAGGTAAATATGCTAACAATCCCCAAGACCTCAGCACCCGCTTCCCTGAGCGCCTCCACGACATCTATTACGCTGCCGCCTGTAGATATCAGATCCTCTATAACTACTGTCTTCTGGCCCGGCTCAAGCCTGCCCTCTATACGGTTCTGTCTTCCGTGATCCTTATTGCCTGAGCGCACGTATCCCATCGGCATGCCAAGCAAATGCGCCGCGATCGCCGCGTGAGCGATACCCGCGGTGCTCGTGCCCATCAGCACCTGGGCCTGCGGATATTCCCGCCGTACCGTATCGGCAATAGCGCGCTCTATCATATTTCTCTGCTCCGGCGCCGTCAAAATCAGACGGTTATCGCAGTATATCGGACTCTTTATTCCGCTTGCCCATGTAAACGGTTCCTGCGGACGCAGAAATACCGCTTTTATTTCAAGCAGCGCGTTAGCAACTTGTTCTTTCATGTCATTACCTCCGTTTATATATTCAAAAATTCACTGCAGGCTCTGTTATACGCCTCAACCGGGTCATCGGCTCTGGTGACAGGTCTGCCTATGACGATGTAATCAGAACCTATCTCACGCGCCATGCGCGGAGTGGTGATGCGCACCTGATCCGCCGCGCCCTGACCGTCAAAGCGTATACCGGGAGTCACTGTCAGAAAGTCTCTGCCGCAGGTCTCCTTTACCGCCTGTACCTCAAGCGGTGAGCATACGACACCGGACAGTCCGCATTCAGCCGCGGTTTTGGCATAATGCGAAACGACCTCTGCCATAGGCCGATCTATCAGCAGATCATTTTTGAGCATTTCCTGAGATGTAGAAGTCAGCTGCGTTACAGCAATCAATATCGGGCGGGTGCCGTCCGGACGGGTCAGTCCCTCAAGCGCCGCCTGCATCATTTTGCTGCCGCCTGCCGCGTGCAGGTTTGTCATATCGATATCAAGCTTTGACAGAACTGCCATGGCGGATTTTACGGTGTTGGGGATATCGTGGAGCTTAAGATCAAGAAATATTTTATGACCTCTCTGCTTCAGCTCCCGCACCGCCTGCGGGCCCATAGCGTAAAACAGCTCCATGCCTATCTTTACATACGGCTTTCTGTCAGAAAACCTATCCAGAAACGCCATTGTTTCGTCCTTGCCCGGAAAATCCAGAGCTATTATAACATCACTTGCCATTATGTGCTCCTCCTGTAATATCACTTAGTTTTTCTATTCCGTAATGCTGCATCGTCTCAGGAAGCTGTTTTATTATATCCCTGCAGGCGCACGGGTCGACGAGATTAGCCGCGCCTACCTGAACAGCCGACGCGCCCGCCAGCATCATCTCGATGACATCCGCTGCGCAGGATATGCCGCCCATGCCTATTATCGGGATATCAACTGACTCATACACCTCGTAAACCATGCGCAGCGCAAGCGGGAGTATGCACGGTCCGGACATGCCGCCCTTCTGATTCGCAACGACAGGACGTTTTGTCTTTAAGTCGATCCGCATGCCCAAAAGCGTATTTATCATCGATATGCCGTCCGCGCCTGCGTCCTGCACCGCGCGCGCGATTTCAGTTATGTCCGTGACATTGGGCGACAGTTTGATATATACCGGCTTGGATACTGCCGATTTTACCGCACGCGTCACCTGTGCCGCAGACTCGGCGCTTGTGCCGAAGCTCATACCGCCGCCGTGGACATTCGGACAGCTTATATTTATTTCAAGGATACCGACCTGCCCGACCGCGTCGAATTTTCTTGCGCATTCGACATATTCGTCTACCGAAAAACCGCTGATATTTGCGATAAGCGGCTTTTTGAACGTCTTTGCAAGCCTTGGTATCTCTGTGCCTATTACCGCGTCCGCTCCCGGGTTCTGAAGCCCAACCGAATTGATGAGTCCGCACGGTATCTCCGCAATCCTGGGCGTGGGATTTCCGAAGCGCGGGTCTTTTGTCGTACCCTTGAGCGAAATAGAGCCGAGTATGTTTATGTCATAGTACTCCGAAAATTCATACCCGAACCCGAATGTTCCGGACGCGGGGATGACGGGGTTGTCAAGCGTTATGCCGGAAAGTGCAACACTTGTATCTGGCATCAGAATATCACCTCGCTTTTTTTAAGTACCGGGCCGTCACGGCAGATACGTTTATTGCCGTACTTGGTCTTGCAAGTACAGCCCATGCATGCGCCGAATCCGCAGCCCATGCGCTCCTCAAAAGAGAGCTCGCCCTCGGTAATCGTCTTTTCGCAGACCGCCTTAAGCATCGGCATCGGTCCGCAGGCATAAAAGTAGCTGTAATCTTGCGGCAGTATATCAGTCACAAACCCGCGCGTACCCATACTGCCGTCGGCTGTAGCTAAAAGTACGGTCGCGCCTGCCTGTTCAAGCTCACGTGTCAAAAACACATCTGAGCCGCTGTTGAAACCGAGCACCGCAGTCACTTTTCTGCCAAGTCCGGCAAGCTTTTTACAGAGCATGTACATCGGCGGCGCACCGACGCCTCCGCCGATAAGCAGCGGATTCTGTCCCGACTTGCTGACATCAAAGCCGTTGCCCAGACCGGTGAGCACATCAAGCGCAGCTCCCCTTTCAAGCTTTGACATGGCAAGCGTTCCGCCGCCCACGACCTTATATATTATAACAAGTCTGTCCTCGCCCGTATCACACACCGAGATGGGACGCCTCAGAAAAAATCCGTCCAGCTTTATATTCACAAACTGTCCCGGCGCCGTTATCTGCGACACATCACCGGAAAGCGTCATTCTGAACACATTTTCGGCAATACCTGTATTATCCGTGACCTCAAAAACGGACTGTTTCATAACTCCTCCTTATTCGTCGATAGTGGAAATACCCAGAGTGGTCTCCTCCAGAACGTCAAGCAGTACACGCACCGTGTCAAGCGCCGTAAATATCGTCACATTGTTTTCAACGGCACAGCGGCGTATCTCATACCCGTCTGTCATGACAGCCTCGGAGTTGATATCCCTCGTATTTATTACATAGTTGACATACCCGCGGCGTATCGAATCAAGTATCTCCTCGCTGCCCTCGGACAGCTTTGCACGCACCCTTGTGCGTATGCCGTGCTGTTTAAGATACATTGCGGTTCCGTGGGTCGCCTCAATATTGAAGCCCATATTATAGAAACGTCTGATAAGCGGCAGAGCCTCGTCCTTGTCCGCGTCTGCTATCGTCACAAGTATGGTGCCGTAGTTGACTACGTTCATGCCGGAGGATTTAAGCGCTTTATACAGCGCGCGGGTAAGAGATTTGTCGTAACCTATAGCCTCGCCGGTCGATTTCATCTCCGGCGACAGATAAGTGTCCATACCGCGCAGCTTTGAGAAAGAGAAGGCAGGAGCCTTGACATACCAGCGCTGTTTTTCCTTGGGATATACCGTATCAAAGCCCTGTGATCTGAGACTCTCTCCCAGCATTACGCGCGTCGCTATATCTGCTATCGGATAGCCCGTTGATTTGGATATAAACGGAACAGTCCTCGATGAGCGCGGGTTCACCTCTATAACATATACGTTCTCGTCCTTGTCTACTATAAATTGGATATTATAAAGGCCTACGATCCCTATTCCCAGTCCCAGACGCTTTGAATAGTCGATGATAGTGTTCTTGACAGACGTTGAGACGCTGAAGGTGGGATATACGCTGATCGAGTCGCCCGAGTGCACGCCGGTACGCTCGACATGCTCCATGATCCCCGGAATAAATACATCCGTGCCGTCGCAGACCGCGTCAACCTCCAGTTCCTTGCCCATTATATATTTATCTACAAGCACCGGCTTGTCCTCATCTATTTCGACCGCGGTTTTAAGATAATGCCTCAAGCCCTGACTGCTTGTAACGATCTGCATCGCGCGTCCGCCGAGCACAAAGCTGGGCCGGACAAGAACAGGATAGCCGATACGTGCCGCCGCCTGAACTCCGCTTTCGACATCCGTCACCGCAGTGCCGTTGGGCTGTGGTATACCGAGCTGTTCCATGACCTTTTCAAAAAGATCACGGTTTTCCGCACGGTCTATAGCCTGACTGTCGGTGCCTATGATTTTAACGCCGCGTTCACTAAGCCTGTCCGCAAGATTTATTGCGGTCTGACCGCCCAGCGACGCAACAACGCCCCAGGGCTTCTCCAGATCGATGATGTTCATAACATCCTCCACCGTAAGCGGTTCAAAGTACAGCTTGTCGCTTATTGTGTAATCAGTGGAGACTGTTTCCGGGTTATTGTTTATGATGATCGCCTCAAACCCGCTTTCTTTTATCGTTTTGACAGCGTGTACAGTAGAATAGTCAAACTCCACGCCCTGGCCTATGCGAATAGGGCCCGAACCGAGCACCACGATTTTTTTGCCGTCGCTGACTATAGATTCATTTTCCTGCTCATAGCAGGAGTAGAAATACGGTATATAGCTGTCAAATTCGGAAGCGCAGGTGTCAATCATCTTATATACCGGAACAATGCCGTTGCTCACACGAAAATCATACACTTCCTTTTCGGTGCAGTTCCAGTAATCGGCGACTGCTCTGTCTGAAAATCCCATGCGCTTTGCGCTGTACAGTCGGTCTCTGTCAAAGCGGGTTTTTAAAAGTTCCTGCTCTTTATCGGTGATATTCTTTATCTTTTCAAGGAAAAGCATGTCGATCTGCGTGCGGTTTGCGATAACACCAAGGTCGGTATGGCGGCGAATAAGCTCGGCTATCGCAAACAGCCTGTCGTCGCGCCCGGCCTGTATATAATCCAGAAGTTCAGAAGTAACCTGCACGTCAAATTTTTTCAAATGAAGGTGATAAGCGCCTATTTCAAGCGAACGCACCGCTTTGAGCAGGCTCTCCTCTATCGTTCTGCCTA
>CALXGU010000090.1 GCA_944387905.1 uncultured Clostridia bacterium | reverse complement strand
GCATTGCTGCGGTTAGTCCCGCTCCGACCGCGGTGCCTATCTGCTTTATGCCGTCTGTACAGTCGCCCGCCGCGTACAGACCGGGGACGTTGGTCTCGCACCTGTCGTTGACCAGTATCGACGCGCCCTTTACGGCGGCGCCTATATGTCTTGCAAAATCCACGGCGCCCGCGACCCCGACAGCCGCAAAAAGCCCCGACACCGGTATGACTTTATCTTCAAACACAACGCCCGTTATGCTCTCATCGCACTCTATGCCCGTAATTTTTGAGCTGAAGACCTCAAACCCCGAAAAATCCGCGGTCTGATTCTGTCCGTTTGTCAGAATATATACCGAGCGGCAAAAGCCTTTCAGCTCATTTGCCTCGGACAGCGCATACTCTCCCGAGCCTATTACCGCGACGTCCCTGCCTTTATAAAAGAAGCCGTCGCATACCGCGCAGTAGCTGGCGCCCCTGCCCAGATAATCGTCAAAGGCGGGCACCGGCGGCTTCTCACGCTTGGCACCCGTCGCGATAAGAAGCGCGTCGCTTGTATATTTTCCCGCGTCGGTGCCGACAGTGAACGCGCCGTCCCACGCAACGGACAGCACCTGGCTGACCGCCCTCTCAACACCCATGCTCTCCAGCTGTTTTACGCCGCGTTCATAAAGCTGTCTGCCTGAAATGGTGTCAAATCCGTAGTAATTCTCTATTTTATCCGCCTTTAAGAGCGCGCTCTGTCCGTTGTCGAAAACCATGACGTCAAGCCCCGCCCTTGCCGTGTATATTGCCGCTGTCGCGCCGCACGGCCCGGCGCCTATTATGATAATATCTTTTTTCATATGTTTTTATTATATATCAATAAAAGTCCTTTTATCAGCAAATCCTCATCATGTATTATTTTGCGTTTGCAGTGCGGGATTATAAGTCCTGAAAGTCCGCCTGTCGCGATGACCCGGCACGGCGCGCCGATCTCATTCTCAAAACGCTCGATTATCCCGTCCAGCATCGACGCGTAGCCCAGAACTATACCGCTTTTGAGCGAATCGGTGGTATTTGTGCCTATCGCCTTTTTTGGATCGTCTATATTTATCTGCGATATCTGCGCCGCGCTCTGTGCCAGCGCGTTCATCGACACCCGCACTCCCGGCGTTATCGCCGCGCCCAGGTACTGTCCGCCGCTGCCGATGGCTGAAAATGTCGTGGCTGTTCCCATATCTATAACTATCGCAGGCGTGCCGTAGCTGTGTATCGCGGACACGGCGTCCACAACCATATCACAGCCCAGCTGCGACGGATTGTCTATGCGTATGTCAAGCCCGGTCTTGACTCCCGGTCCCACAATTAGCGGTCTTCTGCCTATCACCGTCTCTACCGCGCAGGAGATGGGAACCGACAGGTTGGGAACGACAGAGGATATTATAGCGCCGTCTATTCGCGATATATCGATATCGTTTATACGCAGCATGCTGTTCAGGTTTATCGCGTATTCATCGCTTGTGCGCGTCACGTCCGTTTTTATCCTCAGCGTGAGACAGAGCCTGTCTCCGTCAAATACTCCCAGCACTATATTGCTGTTGCCTATGTCAACCGTTAAAATCATTGCAGCACCTCCAATGGCTGTACCGTCACGGAACGGTAATTGTCATATACCACCATGCCGGGCTTCGCTCCGGCAGGCTTTTTCACGTTCTGAACAGGGCAGTAGTCCACCTCTACCTTTTTGTCGTTTCTTGCCCTGCTGTAATACGCGCATAACGACGCGGCGTACTCTATCACGTCGTCCGGCGGAGTACTGCCCCGGGCGCATATAAGCACATGCGAGGAGTGCACCGATTTTGTATGCAGCCATATATCGTCTTTGCGCGAGAGCTTTACCGTCACTATGTCGTTTTGAGTATTATTCTTGCCGACAAGTATGGTGTATCCGCCGTACTCAAAGGTCTTGGGCTGACCGGGCTTTTCCGGTGCACGTCCAGACGCTTTCCTGCTGCGGATATATCCCTGGCGTATCAGCTCGCTGCGTATCTCCTGCGCCTCGGCGATACTGTCGCACTCGCTAAGCGCCAGACTGACGCTCTCCAGATAGCTCAGCTCACGGCTGTCGTCCGCTATCAGCTTTTCCAGTATCTGTGCCGAATTTTTCGCCTTGGTGTATTTTTTGAAATACGCGCGCGCGTTTTCGGCTGGCGACAGCTTGGGACTGAGCGGGACCGTGACGGTACTGAGCCCGTCGTAATAATTCTCAGCCTCGAATTTGGTCATGCCCTTTTCCAGCCTGTAAAGATTGGCGTTTATAAGCTCACCGTAAAGCCTGTACTGCTGAGCCTTTTTTGAGTCCTCAAGCTCTTTTCGGCGCACTGTCATTGTACGCATGACGCGCGATGACAGACGCGTTATAACCTGAGACAGATCACGCGTCTTCTGCTCAAACCGCATCTTTCTGGACGACTCGAAAAAGAACCGCTCCACCGCCTGCGACGGCGTGTCAAAGGTCTCTGTCACGCAGTAGCCGCCGTACTGGGTTATCGGCATGAACGAAAAATCTACAGGCCGGCCGTTTTCCGCTTTTAGCACTACCGTAGGCGCACATCTGCCCGATTTTATATCGTCCTGTATCCTTAACACCGTATCCTCAAGCTTTTTCTGCTCGTCAGCGGATAATTGCCCGCATCTGGTGTCGCACGCCCCGGTACAGATATACGCTATTTCCCGCGCATTTACCGGCGATATGCCGCTGACACGCTCCATAATGGCACGGTCGAGCGACTGTTCGGGGTTTGACAGCAGCGCGCTGATATTTACAAGGCTTATAAAGTCGGTCTTGCCCTCCTGCTTCGGCATCGGCTCATATTTGGCGGACGGAAGTATCGATCTTCCGCCCGACAGGTCACATCTGCGCACGGCGTCTATTATCCGCCCGTCGCCGTCTGTCAGTATCATATTTGACGACCTGCCCGTCAGCTCACAGACGATGCTTTTTTTTACCGGCTCGAAAAAGTCGTTTTTACACTCAAACTCTATCACCATATACCGTTCAAACTCCGGCATATACGCACGGATTATCCTTCCGCCCAGAAAATGCTTGCGCAGAACCATACAGAAGGTGGGGGGAACGGCGGGGTTTTCCGTTTCGGATTCAGTGAGGGATATACGCCCGGAGTTTGTAGACGCGTTTATCAGCAGCCGCAGCTTCTCTTTTCCGCGCAGCACAAAAACGCTCTCGTCCCGGGAGGGCATGAATATTTTTTCGACCCGCATGCCGCTGATACGGCTGTTGAGCTGGCCTGTGAGAAATGTAAGAAAACACGCATCAAGCGACATGATCTATCTCCGTTTTATAAATTCCGTTCTGTCTGAGCTGACAAACCTGACCTGAGAAAACATAGCGCTAAGCCTTTTCACAAGCGGTCCTATCACTATATTTTCCGTCTCAAAATGTCCCAGAGCTATAAGGTTCAACCCGTTGTTCTCGGCAAACAGGAAATGGTCGTGCTTCGCCTCGCCCGTTATCAGAGTATCGCAGTCACAGCTCTTGAGCAGCCATGCGGCGCTCCCGCCCGAGCCGCTTACGACCGCGGCCCTTTTTATAGGTCTTGACAGTATATAATCCGCACGTTTTGAACCGAGTCTGCTTTTTATTTCATCTATATACTCGTACGGGTCCGCACAGTTCACCTGACCGTATCTGCCCAGCGCGCAGCCGTCCATAAACAGCTTCTGCGTCTGCGTTATTCCCACCGCCTGCGCCAGCAGGTCGTTTATACCGCCGTTTGCCGCGTCAAGGCAGGTATGAGCCGAAATGACAGCGACACCGTGTTTTACATAGCTGTACACAGGATGCTGCGCCGTGACTGATTTCAGACCGTCAAATATAAGCGGATGATGGCTTACCACAACGGAGCACCCGTGTTTCATTGCGTATTCAAGCGCGTGCATGTCCGCGTCCAATGTCACCAGCACGCCCGTCACTCCGTCTTCCGGGTCGCCGCACATCAGACCGCAGTTGTCCCAGCTGCACGCTTCGTCAAACGGAGCTATTACATTAAGCGCTTCGGCAATATCCTTAACTTTCATTTTCTCTCTCCCGTATTATTATTTCCCTGAGCTGTTCCAGGTTTTGTTTCTGAGCTGTATCCGGACTGCGGGCAAGCCCGATGCCGGCAAGCGCCGCGTCGATCCTCTTGAGTTCCTTTTCCAGATACATATAAAAATACTTGTTTCTGACGGCGCCCTTGAAATAATCCGCGGTACGGCTGATCCCGTCATACCTGCATAAAAACGCCGTATATATCCTGTGCCCGTCGGTACAGAATACGCGTTTTTTTATATCGTAACCCGCATCCGCCAAGTATTCACACAGCTCATATACTGCGTTCATAGGCTGCAAAACAAGCCATTTATCGGTATGCCTGCCCTCAAGTATGCCCTGTATTACCTGACCCCCCATGCCTGCGATGACAAAACAGTCGGTATGGTCAAAAATATCGGCAGGTATATTCAAAAATCCGTCGGACTGCAGCAGACGTATCCTGTCTGAAAGGCTGTTTGCACTTACGTTTCTGGCAGATGCCTCAAGCGGACCGCGTCGAAGGTCAGTGGCAAGCGCGTACTTTGTTTTGCCCTGCTTTACAGCATGGATAGCAAGCTTGCAGTGATCCGCACCGATATCGCATATCAGACCGCTCTGCGGTATCAGGTCATATATCATATTCAGCCTGGTATCAAGCATAGTACCTCCAGAATCAGTGTTATAAAATATATTATATAATATATTTACCTGATTTACAATAAGTTGGCTTGACATTTATTACATAAAATACTAAAATGATTTTCAGAGATTAAAAGTATATCCGCAGCCGCGCAGTACGGATATACATTTTTGAGGTGATTTTGATGAACAATCTGCATATGCGTTTTCCGGAAGGCCGCGACAAATGTCTTACACTCAGCTATGACGACGGTGTACAGCAGGATATGAAACTGTGTGAGCTTATGAAAAAATACGGTATTGCAGGCACCTTCAATATCAGCACAGGCAATTATTCCAAGCCCGGCAAAGTATTTGAGCCCGGCCGCTATCACCGACCGATGTCTTTTGAAGAATGTCTTAAAACTTATAAAGATCAGCCGCTTTTTGAGGTGGCTACTCACGCATTGCACCATGCTTTTTTGCCGGATATACCGATAGGTGAAGCCGTATATGAAATATTGGAAGACAGGCGGAACATAGAGCAGCAGTTCTCTGTTATCTGCCGCGGGCACGCATATCCTTGCGGCAAGTATGACGACAGAACTATCTCAGTTTTAAAAAGCTGCGGCATTGTTTACGCCAGAACGATAGTATCTACCCGCTCCTTCGATATCCCCGAAAACTGGCTCGTCCTCAATCCCACCTGCCACCATAAGGATCAAAGGCTTATGGAGCTTGCGGACAAATTCCTGAACGATAATATCAGATACGCTCCGTATCTGTTCTATCTGTGGGGGCACTCCTACGAGTTTGAAACGGATAACAACTGGGACGTGATAGAAAACTTCTTCAAAAGAGTGTCGGCAAGAGACGATATCTGGTATGCTACAAACATACAGGTCTATGACTATGTACAGGCTTTCAATTCACTTATTTACTCGGCAGACGGACTTACTGTTATAAATCCGAGCGCTTGCGATGTATGGGTGAGATTGAACTGCAAAAACATATACAAAATTCCTGCCGGAGGCAAAGTTTCATTATGACGGAAAATATATTTTCCATGCAAAGCTCAATAAATGTAAGCAACGTCGGCTTTGACGGACGCTTATCCATTGCCGGCGCTATGAGCATGTTTCAGTACGCCGTAACTCTGCATACCAACGCAATGGGCGTCGGGTACAATGACGTTTTAAATAAGCACGGCGCAAAATGGGTAATAGCAAAAGTCAGGTTTGAAATAGACAGATTTATGGAAAACGGAGAATCCGCAACAGTCGTAACATGGCCGCTCAAGCCGGGAATAATGCGGTTCGGAAGATGCTTTGAACTTCTTGACAGCAGCGGGAAAAGCTGTATAAACGCATATACCGACTGGTGTATAATCGATAAGGACAGCTTCGAGGTTTTGCGTACCGACAGACTGGGACAGCTGCTGCCTCAATACCTGACGACACGGCATGTCAAGAAGTATTCAAATTTTTCCCTCGAACTGTCGGAAACTGATTTCTGCTATAAAAAAGTCATTCGCCTGTCGGATCTGGATATAAACGGACATGTCAACAATATCTCATACATCAAAATGGCTATGGATTGCTTTACCTGCTCCGAGGCGGAAAAGTTGAACATTTCCTCTTTCGAAATGAACTTTAAACGCCAGTGCTTTGAAGGCGATACCTTTTCGCTTTACCGCAAAGGCGACGGTCAGGGTTATTATATCGAGGCCGCCGACAGCAGCAGATCGG
>CALXGU010000089.1 GCA_944387905.1 uncultured Clostridia bacterium | reverse complement strand
GCATCAGACAGAACGTCTGATGCTTATTTGATTTGTGAAGCAATAGTTATTTCTTCAGGAGATATATTGCTTCTGTTTCTATCAATTCTAAGAATGAGCCCATATGAAAGTAAATGTTTGTATTAAATGGTCAACTTAACTACAACTACCATAAAAAAAGATGTGATTGCGTTTTCAAGGTGATAAATAATCAAATATATAAGCGAAGCTTTAACTGCCGAATATGCTTTGATATCATGTATTTTTTCTATGACAACAATATCCGAATTAAACCAAAGTGGTGCCGCAACCAAATCTTGTTGGTTGATATGATAGGCAGCATTATATGACGGGAGGGAAAGTATATGTGTAACATTGTTGGTGATAATATCTTTTTTGCTTAAGCCAAAGATAATTCAAGGGATTCGGATTGAAATCTTATAAACTTATCGCTCAATTTCTTTGAAAAAAGTCTTGACGCTAAATAACAACAGCTCTTGATATAAGTAATGTATCTAACATGTATATTCAGTTGTAAATCTGATCGGATTTTATTGCTTTTAAAAAATCCTTTCTATTGTAGGCATCGATAAGGTCAAAAATTTCGGGCTTAAACAAAAGCATCTTCAAAACTTTGAAAATGCCAATAAATACTTGTAATTGCAGCGCTGAATCGTACATTTTATTTGTAAAATAAAAAATCCACATCCTTCACAAAAAAGAATGTGGATTTAAATTAAATCAATGTCTGATTAATCTTGATCGCGAATAGCAGCCTGAGCCGCAGCAAGACGTGCAATCGGAACACGGAACGGAGAGCATGATACATAATCAAGACCTATCTTATGGCAGAATTCCACAGAGGACGGATCACCGCCGTGCTCACCGCATATTCCGCAGTGCAGTGTGGGTTTAGAATTATGACCCATTTTAACAGCCATTTCCATAAGTCTGCCGACGCCTGTCTGATCAAGTTTGGCAAACGGATCAGATTCATATATTTTAGCATCATAATATGCGCCAAGGAATTTACCCGCGTCATCACGGCTGAAACCGAATGTCATCTGTGTCAGGTCATTTGTGCCAAAGCAGAAGAAGTCAGCCTCTTTTGCTATCTCGTCAGCGGTCAGACAAGCTCTGGGTATTTCGATCATTGTACCGACTTCATATTTAAGATCAGAGCCCGCGTTCTTTATCTCTTCATCTGCTGTCTTAACAACAACGTCTTTAACGTATTTGAGCTCTTTTACTTCACCGACCAGCGGAATCATTATTTCAGGTACTATATTCCAGTCAGGATGAGCCTTCTTGACATTTATTGCAGCACGTATAACAGCTCTTGTTTGCATTGCGGCGATTTCAGGATAAGTAACCGCAAGACGGCAGCCGCGGTGACCCATCATGGGGTTGAATTCGTGAAGCGATGTTATGATGTTTTTGATCTGTTCTACGCTCTTGCCCTGTGTTTTTGCAAGCAGCTCAATATCCTTTTCTTCTGTTGGAACAAATTCATGAAGAGGCGGATCAAGGAAACGTATAGTAACGGATTTTCCTTCCATTGCCTCGTAAAGCTTTTCAAAATCTGACTGCTGAGTGGGAAGTATTTTGGCCAGAGCAGCTTCTCTTTCTTCAACTGTGTCTGAACAAATCATCTCTCTGAAAGCTGCGATTCTGTCGCTTTCAAAGAACATATGCTCTGTGCGGCAAAGACCTATGCCTTCGGCACCGAGAGAGAAAGCACGCTTAGCATCTGCAGGCGTATCGGCATTGGTTCTGACCTTAAGCTTTCTGTATTTGTCGGCCCATGCCATGATTCTTCCGAATTCTCCGCCGATTGAAGCGTCAACAGTCGGGATTATACCGTCATAGATAGCACCTGTTGAACCGTCTATTGAAATATAATCGCCCTCTGAATAGGTCTTTCCGGCAAGTACAAACTTTTTATTTGCTTCATCCATTGCGATTTCAGAACAGCCTGAAACGCAGCAAGTACCCATACCGCGAGCAACAACTGCGGCGTGAGATGTCATACCTCCGCGTACGGTAAGTATACCCTGTGATGCTTTCATGCCTTCGATGTCTTCAGGGGATGTTTCAAGACGGACAAGGACAACCTTTTCGCCTCTTTCTGCCCAAGCCTTCGCGTCATCAGCAGTGAATACTATTTTGCCGCATGCGGCGCCGGGAGAAGCAGCAAGAGCACGAGCTACAGGAGTGGTCGCTTTAAGTGCTGCCGCGTCAAACTGCGGATGCAGAAGCGCATCAAGGTTACGCGGATCTATCATTGCAACAGCCTCTTTATCAGAGATCATGCCTTCATCTACAAGGTCGCAGGCGATTTTAAGGGCAGCAGCTGCTGTCCTTTTTCCGTTTCTTGTCTGCAGCATATAGAGTTTTTTATCTTCGATGGTAAATTCCATATCCTGCATATCGCGATAATGATTTTCAAGTGTATGGCAGATTTCCACAAACTGATCATAAACTTCAGGCATTACGTCCTTGAGCTGGTCGATAGTTTGAGGAGTACGCACGCCGGCAACGACGTCTTCGCCCTGTGCGTTCATCAAAAATTCGCCGAACAGTTTTTTCTCGCCTGTTGCAGGGTTACGTGTAAACGCAACGCCGGTACCTGATGTCTCGCCCATATTTCCGAATGCCATCATCTGTACGTTTACGGCAGTACCCCATGAATAGGGGATGTCGTTGTCACGTCTGTAGACATTAGCTCTGGGGTTGTCCCATGAACGGAAGACAGCCTTGATAGCACCCATAAGCTGCTCTTTGGGATCAGACGGAAATTCTGAACCTATTTTTTCTTTGTACTCGG
Source organism: uncultured Clostridia bacterium (assembly GCA_944387905.1). GTDB lineage: Bacteria > Bacillota > Clostridia > Oscillospirales > QAKW01 > RGIG9041. Next base: position 3,635 of record CALXGU010000089.1, on the reverse strand, counting down.
CTTTGAACTGGTTTGCGAGTTCTTTTAGATCGTCCGCTGTCAGTTCTACGTCCTGAGTAACGCCCTTTTCGGCTTTCATTTTATCGATAAGCTCTTCGAAATATTTTTTACCGACTTCCATAACAACGTCGGAATACATTTGAATAAATCTTCTACAACAGCCACAAACCCAACGCAGATTACCTGATTTTGTGGCCATGACTTCAACAACCTGCTCGTTAAGACCGAGATTGAGGATAGTATCCATCATACCCGGCATAGAAGCACGGGCACCTGAACGAACCGAAACAAGAAGTGGATTTTCCATATCGCCGAATTTTTTGCCTGTAATCTCTTCCATTTTGACGATATGCTCCATGATCTGAGCCTGGATTTCATCATTGATTTTTTTGCCGTCTTCATAATACTGCGTACAGGCTTCGGTAGAAATAGTAAAGCCCTGCGGTACCGGAAGACCGAGATTCGTCATTTCGGCAAGGTTTGCGCCTTTTCCGCCCAGAAGGTTTCTCATTGTAGCGTTACCTTCACTGAACAGATAAACGAATTTTTTTGACATATTTTTTACCTCCAAAAAAGAAAATACTATTTTAACAGCAGCATAAATGCGCCACGTTATACAAAATCGCGGACAAACCGTATAAATGAGCATGACAATATCTGCCTTTTGCCTCAATACATGCAAAAAGCGGACACACTATTTAAGATTATTCTATATTATTATAACATAAAATCGGGAATAGACAACCCTTTTTTGGGTTTTAAAAAATTATTTATCAAAATTTACAAAATTATCCTCAGCAGTAACCGTGTCTCAGTTATTATTGACAAAGTTAAAGTAATATAAAAATAGTCTTGCAAAAATCATATGCAGTTGTTAAAATATATATGAAACATGCAGAAGGGAGAAAACGTAGATGAAGAGTTTTAGTTTCTTTTACTGTAAATATCCCTTTATGATTATTTTAGACCGTTTGGTATAACTGTATCCAGACGGTTTTTATTTTGGGAGGAGACAGATAAATGATAACACACGGCAAAAATATCAAAATATTTGCGGCAAATGCATCGCAGAAGGTGGCCCACGGAATAGCGGAACGTCTGGGACTGCCGATAGGCGACAGTATCGTGAAGACATTTTCCGACGGTGAGATATCTGTATCTATAAACGAGACGGTGCGCGGATCGGATGTGTTTCTTGTGCAGTCTACTAATCAGCCGGTAAATGATAATCTGATGGAAATGCTGATTATGATCGATGCATTTAAGCGTGCATCTGCCGGAAGGATAACTGCTGTCATACCGTATTTCGGCTACGCGCGCCAGGATAGAAAAGCCAAGTCCCATGATCCTATTTCCGCAAAACTTGTGGCGGATCTGATAGGAGCTGCGGGTGCGGACCGTGTACTTACAATGGATTTGCATGCTGCTCAGATCCAGGGCTTTTTCAATGTCCCTGTTGACCATTTGCTGGGTGTTCCTATACTTGCTCCCTATTTCCAAAATATGATAAATAACGGCAAGGAAGTAACCGTTGTTTCTCCCGATCTCGGCTCTGTTACACGTGCGCGTAACTTTGCGGCAAAAATTAATGCCCCGCTTGCAATTGTGGACAAGCGCCGTCAGCAGGCAAATGTGTGTGAGGTAATGAATATCATAGGCGATGTTAACGGCAAACGAGTTGTACTTGTGGACGATATGATAGATACTGCCGGTACTTTGTGCAATGCCGCCAAAGCACTTGTGGAAGTCGGAGGCGCAACTGAGGTATATGCCTGTGCGACACATGGCGTGCTTTCGGGTCCTGCGCTTGAACGCATAAAGGACAGTGTTATAAAAAAGGTTATTCTTTTGGATACAATAGAGTGTCCCGAGGAAAAACAGCTTGATAAAATTACATATCTTCCTATTGCTCCTATTTTTGCGGATGCTATTAAGCGTATTTATGCTGATGAGCCTATGTCATCTCTGTTCGTTTGATATTTTTAAAAAATGTCACCTCATGTTTTTGCACGAGGTGACATTTTTGTCTTTTATAACAAAAAGGATAAGCTTATTTCTAAAATAAAGATGTAAAACTTAAAAAATTAAAAAAAATCAAAAAACAGCTTGCAAAAGCAGACATATGGTTTATAATACTGCTTGAAAGGGCATATGCCTTTGGTTTAAACGCACAGTTTATTTAATATTCGGGGGAATCGGAATGAAAAAGTATGCGTTTGTTTTTTCAAATCTTAAAGGATACCGAACAAAGTTTATAACTGCCATGATAGCAACTGTGCTGAACGGGCTTTTGGCACTTTTGCCTACTGTGATAATCGGAAAAATAGTTGATAATGTTCTGTATGACCAACTTGGTCTTTCATACGCAGACAGCGTAGCACTTATGTGGAAATATATCATCATACTTATAGTTGTTACGGTATCTACGACCACTATTCGATTTATAAACAGGGAGGTTTGCTACTATACGGCTCAGCATGTAGCTGTCGGCATACGTTCAAAACTGTATGCCAAATTGCAGACTCTCGATTATGCTTTTTACACACATAACGCCAGCGGCGAGCTAATTTCTCAGTTGTCTACTGATGTAAACGTTATACATGACTTTTTCGGAAGCATATTATATGTATTTATACGCGATTGCTCAACGTTGGTGTTTACTTTTGTCGTTTTGACAGCGCAAAGTCCTGTGGTATCATTAATGCTGCTGATATTTTTGCCTGCAATAGTCATTTTTGCGCTTATACTTCACAAAACCACTAAAATGCTGCACCGAAGGCTGAGAGATAAATTCTCTGAAATAAACAGTTATGTAAATGAAAATTTAGGCGCTTACCGTGTGGTGAAAGCGTTTGCGCGTGAGGATTATGAAATAAAGCGCCTCACAAAGGAAAGTGAAGAATACCGAGACATGGCGGTAGATAATGCTAAAAAAAGGCTTAATTATTCTACCCCAATACATATAGTTTCTGAAATGATGCGTATATTCGCTCTCTGCGCATGCGGGATCATGATAATAGCGTATCCTGAGTCGGGATTTACAGTGGGAAGTCTGACGGTTTTTACATCTCTTGTCTTTACCATAGCAGCGCGTGTAAGAGAGCTGTCTGTGGTCATATCTCAATTCCAGCAATTCGGTGTATCTGTCAGCAAAGTGACGTCACTTTATGAATCTATACCGGAAATAGATAGCGGCGATAAAATCGAAAGCACAATGGGTAAGGTAAGAAAGATCGAATTCAGAGATGTGACGCTCATCCTTGACGGACATATGATACTTGATCATGTGAGTTTTACAATCCGCGCAGGAGAAACAGTTGCTATAATGGGCCCTACGGGAGCAGGCAAGACAATACTTATTTCCATGCTGCTCAGACTGTATGATCCGTCATGCGGACAGATACTTGTAAATAATGTAGATATAAGAGATATGGATTTAAATGAACTGCGTAAGATGATAGCACTCAGCACGCAGGATGTATTTCTGTTTTCCGATACTATTGACGGAAATATAGCGTATTCAAATCCGGATCTTCCTTTTGAAGAGGTAAAACAATTTGCGGAATGCGCACAGGCTGCGGATTTTATTGAAAAACTCTCAGAAGGTTATGATACAATAATAGGCGAGCGTGGAG
>CALXGU010000088.1 GCA_944387905.1 uncultured Clostridia bacterium | reverse complement strand
GATATTTATAGTAATAGGACTGGCGGTAGGTGTATTTGGCAGTGCGCTTTCAATACGCAAATATCTGAAGGTATAGGAGAAATACATGAAAAAAGTTTATTCTGTAATCGCACTGATATTAGTAGCGATAATGGTGATATCGCTGTTTTCCGGAATAATTTTGAGCAGTTTCAGTGTAAATGCCGCAGGCTCTGTCTCTCAAATGCAGCAAGAGCTTGATGAAATTGCCAAGAGAAAAGAAGCGTTGGAAAATGAGCTCAATATAATCTCCGAGAAAAAAGAAGAGGAGATGGAAAAGAAGAGTATAATAGATGAGCAGATAAACTCAACTAAAGATGAAATCAATATTTTGAATGATATGATCTCAACTCTTGATACCCAGCTTGAAGAGTCTCAGGCAGAGCTTGATAGAGCGGAAGATGAATTGAATGAGAATCTTGAACTGAGTAAAAACAGAATTCGCAGCGCCTATGAGCAGGGCGAGGCATCTATGCTCGAAATATTGATGCAATCTACAAGTTTGTATGATTTATTGTCGAAAGTAGAAATAGTAAGCAGAATTACACAAAAGGACAATCAGGTCATAGAGAGCATCAGAGCAAATAAGCAAATAATAGAAGAAAAGCAAGCGGAAATAAAAGCGGATAAAGAAACAAGTGAGCAGGCCGCAGAACAGTTGTCAAGTAAGGAAAAACAGCTCGAGAAAAAGCAGCAGGCAAGCGAGGAACTGATTGACGAAATAAACAGCGATGAGGCAGCTACAAAGCGTGCTGTTTTGGCTGCGGAGGCGGCAGAGGAAGAGCTTCAAAATGAAATAAGAGCAGCCCTTGCAGCATCAGGATCTACTGGTGTAGTTGATTCGGGCGACTTTATGTGGCCGCTTGATTCAAAGTATAGAAATATAACCTCTGAATTCGGATATCGTACGCATCCTATTACAGGAGTCTATAAACTGCATTCAGGATGTGATATATCGAGCGCAGGTATACGCGGAGCGTCTATATATGCGGCAAAGGGCGGAACGGTCATGAAAGCCGGATATAATACAGGCTATGGTAATTATATACTTATAAATCACGGCGATGGATATGCGACTCTATACGGTCATGCAGATACACTTCTTGTATCAGCCGGTCAGGTCGTCAATAAAGGCGATGTCATAGGATATGTTGGAAGTTCCGGATATTCGACAGGTCCGCACCTGCATTTTGAAATACTGAAAAACGGCGAGTATACAAACCCGCTTAGCTATTTCAGCGGAGTTATGACCTTTACCTTCTCCTAATTGAAAGGAAACAGCAAATGAAAAAAAAGATTGAAATCGGCACAGTTATTTTTATAGTAATCGTTGCTGTAGTACTGGCATGTTTAGCAACATATATGTATCTTACAAGTATGATGCCCAGCCTTGTTACAAAAGAGAATTTTTATGACAGAATAACTGAAGTAAACAAAACTATAGAGCAGCGATATGTAGGAGACGCGGATAATGACGCCGCGATGGACTCGCTTTTATCCGGATATGTATCAGCAATAGATAAGTACAGTACTTATTTGAATGAGGACGAATATAATTTGTATGTTTCTCAAATGAGCGGCAAGTATTCAGGAGTAGGCGTTACAGTCAAGTATGTCTCTGCTACTGGGCTATTAAAAATAATAAACGTAAAAGCAAATTCTCCGGCTGCCAATGCGGAAATAAAAATAGGTGATTTTATCTATAAAATCAGCAGCAATAATGTTGATGAAATGTCGTATGAAGAGGCAGTCAATCTATTAAAAGCGGAAAACGGAACGGTAATCGATCTTGTGATATTGCGCGATGATCAGGAAATAGAGAAGTCTGTTACAGTAAGGGAATATCAAAGCTCAAGCATTGATTACGATATCATAGAGAATGATGTCGGATATATAGCGATAAGCGAATTTGATAATACAACAGCAGACGACTTTAAAAAAGCTATTGAAGATCTGGAAATCCGCGGGGCTGCCCAGTATATATTTGACGTCAGAAACAATACAGGGGGCAGTTTATCTGCGGTTGTGAGTATTTTAGATTTTCTGCTTCCGGAGGGTACGCTCGTCACGTTAAAAGATAATGCCGGAAATGAGACAGTTCATACATCTGATGCGAACTGTTTTTCAAAGGACTATGCTGTTCTGATTAATGGTTCTACTTATAGCGGCGGTGAGTTATTTGCGGCGGCAATTCGCGATTTCCAGACGGGAACACTTGTGGGAGAAACCACATATGGCAAAGGTTATGCCCAAGAAATAATTCCGCTTAGTCAGGGGGCGCTGTATCTTTCAACAAAAATGTACTATCCTCCAAACGGTGAAAACTATGAAGGTATAGGAGTGTCACCTGATATTGAATCAAAGATGACAGCAGATCAAGAGGATAGATTCTATGAACTGTCCTACAATGAAGATCCTCAGATAATTGCAGCACTAACAGCACTTGGCAAGACAGTTGGAACTTAACTGATAATAAAAAAATACCGGTCTATACCGGTATTTTTTTATTTTACAATTATATTTGTTATTTCGCCAATATACATACGATGCATACCACCGGATGTATAAGTTTTTAAATATGCTTCTTTGTCAGTAAAACAGGATTCTTCTATATCTTGATGATACAGCTTTTTACAGAAAATAGTTATATGCGCCTGTTCAAAGTATGGGGTTTGATTGTCGTCGAATAATAAGTCAAATTCACATTCTGAAATTTTGTCTTGATCTCTGCCGGAAACTTTGCCGCAGTATGCCAGTTTATCCTTATATTCTTTTCCGAAAAAAGACAGTGAAAAAGTATCTTTGTTTTCCAAAAAGCCATACGTAAAACGTTCAGGTCTTACATAAATATGAGCTACATTTTTAAAAAATAGTACGCCGAACCCCCCGAAACTTGCAGTCATGGTGTTTGCCTTTTCTTTGTCACCGGCTGTTATGAGCATCCAGTCTTGTGAGATGAGCTTAAAAATATTTTCGTTTAGATCAAATGGTGTTATGTTCATGATGTAAACCTCCTTTTTAAATATATTAACATCAGTAATTAAAAAATGCAAATTGTTGTCTGTTTTACGGATAATTGAATAGTATAAGAGTGAATAAGAAAAACAAGGTGATATAAATGAAAATAAAGTGCAAAAATATGACGCATGCAATGAAAGCAAATCGTGTTCTGTATGATAACGGAATACATTCAAAGGTAGAAAAAATAAATGATGATCCTGATATGCACGGATGTGTATATAGTATAGCAATTGACAGAAGCCACTTGAGTCGAGCACTTGAAATCATGTGCTTGGCAGGTGTTCAGCTGCACAAGAAGGAAAAAGTAAACTACGGGGATGTGTGTAAATGATTTATTTTGACAATGCCGCATCGACGTATCCGAAACCAGGTTCTGTAAGCAAATCAGTAGGCAACTGGCTGAAAAATAACGGAGCGAATCCCGGCAGAAGCGGTCATAAACCTGCAATGGCTGCTGGAGGAGTAGTGTTTGATACAAGGGTTCTAATATGTAAGCTGATAGGTATGAATGATCCTGAAAACATAGCTTTTGTACCAAACGCAACATATGGTCTCAATTTTTTGATACAGGGAATATTAAAATCCGGCGACCATGCGGTGACAACCGATTTAGAACATAACAGTGTATTAAGACCGTTAAAGCTTTTGGAAAAGAAAGGTGTTAATTTTGACGCAGTTTGTGTTGATCTGTATGATGACAACAAAACTGTTGAAAATATACTCAAAAGCATAAAGAAAAATACAAAGCTTGTAATATGCACTCAGTGTTCAAATGTCTGCGGCAAAGTAATGCCGATACGAAAGATATCCGCCGCGCTGCCTGACGGAGTAAAGCTTTTGGTTGACGGAGCTCAGGGTGCCGGGATCATTCCGACAGATATGAAGGCGGACGGTGTAGATTACTATTGCGCCCCATCACATAAAGGCTTGATGGGACCGCAGGGAAGCGGATTTATAGCAATAAACAATGATTTGTTTGAGCCGTTGATAGTAGGCGGGACCGGAAGCGAAAGCTTTGACCTCGATCAGCCTGATTATCTGCCGGATATGTTGGAAAGCGGCACACTTGCAACTCCGGCAATAGTAGGGATGTATGAAGGAATCAAGTTTGTGCTGGGACTTGGAGTAGAAAATATTTTTCAGCATAAAGTATCTCTTGTAAAGTATGCCGTAAATGCTTTGAACGGTCTGGATGGGGTAATAACATATGTAGATCCGGAACTGTCCTGCTTTGCTTCTACGACATGTTTTAATGTGTCTAATCAAGATTCTGATCAGGTGGGTGAGTATTTGGCTGAAAATGATATATGCGTGAGAAGCGGTATACACTGCGCCCCTCTTTTTCATAAAAAAATGGGTACGGAAAAAACCGGTATGGTACGCATTAGTTTTGGCTGCTATAATACCGAATACGAAATCGATCAATTTATAAAAATTCTGAAAAAATATTTAAAAAAATAAAACTTAATATTTATTTTACTGATATAATATGGTATAATGTATTTGATATATTATGCCATATTATATTTTTACTCTAAATAACAGATAAAATGGCTATTGAGAGGTATTTTTGTGCAGGTAGTATTGGAGTTCTTTAAAAACTTAATAGGCATTTTTACTACAATGAAATTTCCATTCGACTATATAGATATAGTTCTTGTGGCAATTATTGTATATTACTGTATTAAATTTGCCATGGATACGCGTATGGGACATCTTATACGTGGCGTTATTTTAGTGCTTGTATTATATCAGATAGCTATATTTATGAATCTGAGCGCACTTGAATACATACTGAAAAATACTATTATGTTCGGATTTATTGCAGTGATTATAGTTTTTCAGCCGGAGCTGCGTGCAGGCCTGGAACGTATAGGCAGGATGAATTTCAATACGATCAAGAACCTGCAGACAGCTAATAGTAACGACTATAATTTAGTAACCGGTAAAATGATTGATGATATTTGTGAAAGTTGCCGTATCATGTCGGAACGCAGAATCGGAGCATTACTGGTATTTGAAATGACTGTAAAACTCGGCGATATACTGGATACGGGAATAAGTGTTGATGCATCGGTCAGTCCCCAGACGCTTATTACTATATTTTTCCCGAATACACCGCTTCATGACGGTGCAGTTATAATTAGAGATAATAAAATCGCATCAGCAGGATGCCTTCTGCCGCTGAGTAAAAATCTGGAGATCAGCAAGGAACTGGGTACTCGGCACAGAGCAGCTGTGGGAATGACTGAGGCATCTGATGCTGTCGTTGTAGTCGTGTCTGAAGAAACAGGCAAAATTTCATACGCAATCGATGGTAAAATCCATATAGGTATCTCACAGAATCAACTTAAGAGCATTCTTGAGGATAAATTGCTGCTGCCTGAAAAGAAAAAGCGTTTTTTCAAAAGACATAAGAAAGAGGTGAGCGGCGATGAAAAGTAGACTTCTTTCTGTTTGGTCAGTATTAAAAAATAACTGGCCTATAAAAATCCTATCACTTTTGATCTCGATGGTTTTATGGCTGCTTGTAGTTCAGTATATAAATCCCGAGGATACACGGCGTATAGATAATATTAAAATCCAACTGAATATGGAAGATTCGGTACCTGCGGGTGAAGGTCTTGTACTTGTAACAGACTTTAATGAAAGTATGTCTTTGACTTATACGGCAAGCCGTGATGTTATTGCGGTGTTGAATACTGATAAAATAACCGCATATGTTGATTTGTCCAACGCGACATCATCCGGAGAATACAGCTTTCCGGTTAAAGTTGATACCGGAGGACAAAATATAACGATTGTCGATCAGTCGTTGAAAAACGTGACTTTGAAATTCGAAAAAAGCGCTACAGCTCAGGTGAAAATCAATGTTAATATCCAGGGAAACGTAAAAGAAGGATACATCAAGAATGACCCTGTGTGTGTGCCGTCCGTGCTTAATATCGAGGGTCCGGAGTCTAAGATCAGCCAAATAGTTGCTGCGGAAGTGACGGTCGAGGATAGTGAGTATTCACAGACAATGGTATATAGCTGCGACTATAAATTTGTGGACGCACATGGCAATGAGATCAGCAAAGATTTTATTACAACAGATTATGAAAAAGTTGATGTATCAGTTACTGTGCTGAAGACAAAAATGCTGCCTATAACGGCAACGATCATAAACAGTTCCGGCGGTTACGACAATAACTTTGCAGTATTGTCTATTGATCCGGGTACGATAAATGTCGCGGGCAGTGAAGAAGTTCTTGATACAATGAATAGTTATGATTTGGGTACTATCGATGTGGCTGATAAAACCGAGAATTTCGAACAGACATATGTAGTCAGTCTTCAAAACGGAATTAAAAACATCGATGAAATATCAAGCGTCAAAGTCTCTGTCGATTTTGGAGATATCAGGACAAAAACAATACGATTCAGCAATTTTTCAGTTGAAAACGCGGCGGAAGGTCAAAACATAAATG
>CALXGU010000087.1 GCA_944387905.1 uncultured Clostridia bacterium | reverse complement strand
AAGATCAATCCAGCCCAAGAAATCATTTCCCTGACCTTTTTTTGAATGCAGAAGATTATGCGCCACCTCAACATACGGTGTTAAGTATTCGCGTTCAGATTCGTTTATAAACAAATCTACATATTTTCTGTTTACAGATACAGACATATTGGTAATGCTCTCCTTTTCATACTTATGTCTGTATAATATCATATTAAGAAAATATATTCAAGACTAAAGAATTAAAAAATAGTTAATCATATCCAGAAAAATATCAAAAATCCCTGCTTTAGGTACAGCGTTTTGAGCTATTATGTCGCTTGAAGCTAAAATACTATCATTAAAAGACAGATTCAGCTGACCCAGTTTTTGACCTTGCTCTACAGGAGCTAAAACATCCTGACAAATAGTAATTTCGCATTTGATATCTTTTTCCGTGCCCTTTTCCACCACAATATTAGTCAGCTGCTGCATTTCGGGCATAACGGTTTTTTCTTTGCCTTTTAAAACTTTTACAGGTTCGAACTGCTGTGTGTCGGGAGTGTACAGGACATATTTGGAAAAGCCGTAATTAAGTAAAGCCTTTGCATCATTGTTTCTTTCATCAGATGACGGAGCAGCCATAACAACGGCAATAAGCTCCATGCCGTTATCCTGAGCACTTGCAGACATGCAGTACATGGATTCTTTGGTATATCCGGTTTTAAGCCCTGTGGCTTTATCATAAAATCTAATCAGCTTATTTGTATTAGTCAGACCGAACTGACCGCCACGAATACTGTCCATCCAAATAGTCGTATATTTTTTTATATCTTCGTGTTTAAGAAGTTCTCTGGACATTATAGAAATATCACGTGCGGTAGTCAAATGCCCCTCAGCTTCAAGACCGGTACAGTTGACAAAAGTAGTATTTGACATGCCTAACTGTTCAGCTCTTTCGTTCATCCTGTTTACGAATTGATCAACAGAGCCGGAAATATGCTCAGCCATAGCAACGCAAGCATCATTGGCAGAAGCAATCACAATGCATTTAAGCATCTCATCAACGGTCATCTGTTCATTTTCTTTGAGATATACCTGCGATCCGCCCATTGAAGTGGCGTACGCTGATGCGGTCACAATATCATTATATCCCAACTGTCCCTGTTCAATCGCTTCCATAATTAATAATAATGTCATGATTTTTGTCACAGATGCGGGACGAAGCTTTTCATCAGCATTTTTTTCGTATAAAACTGTTCCTGTACTTTTTTCAACAAGAATCGCACTTGGAGCAGTTAATTGCAGATCGCTTTCGGCTTTTGTGGTGACTGGACATATCGACATCATTATGATTGCTATTGAAAGTATTGATGAAATTACCTTTTTCATAGTAATCCTCCTAACTATAATAGATATATGTATGTAGTTTGTTTTAAATGACAATACACCGAAATATAGATATTTAAATATTGTAAAATAGTCACAAAAAAATCGCATTTAGTAGTATATATGCAACATAAAGATATGCCTTTTAATAATCGTATTTGCTATAATAACTATGTATTATTATATCTTTTAGCACAGTAATACAGTTTACAAACCAGAGAGGAAGAAAGTTATGAAGCAAACAGCAAAACGTGTACTGTCAATATTTTTGTCTGTACTTATGCTGTTTTCGGTAATGTCAGTATATGTATTTGCCGAAAACAACTATAAGCCGGATGACGAATATTATGACAGAATAATCAAAGATGCAGTCATTATTAACCCTGAATGGGCAGGTCTTTCCGATGGGGATCCTGTGTCCTATGTTTTCAGAGGTGAGCAGATAAATGAAAGCTATGACAGCAATATTCATTTTTCGTCTATCACATCTGCATACGATTATTGTGTCGATATGAACATAAATAGTCCTGTGCTTATACTTTGTTCAGGTACATATGTTGAAAAATTAGAGATTACAACCAGCGTCACATTCCTAGGTGCAAACGCAGGAATCGATCCAAATGTAAGATCTGATGATCCTGAAGAGCCTTGGGAAACAAATTATGAGAGAGCTGCAGAAACAAACCTTAAGGGTTATGTCGCTGTTTCTAAATCTGTAAAGTCTAATATTGAAGCGATATTTGACGGAGTAACTCTTGCATCGGGATTTGCGTATATCGACAATAATGATAAAGAAGCAATTTCTTCTGCAGTTTTAAGAAACTCTGTAATAAAAGGCGCGGGCGGCACAACTTACGGAGCCAGCGCAGTTACCAACGTTTTTTATTTTGCCGATTCAGCATCTTCCACAAATGAAGTTAAAATAGAAAATGTTCGCTGTACAGGTATGAAATCTACCAGTATAACCGGTACGGGTGTTACTAATCTGGAAATCAGCGGCTTATGCTATGTAGGAAATACTTATCCTGCAATCCAGTATGGTGATGCTCCGTATAACCAGAATGCCAATTATGTCATCAAAGATTCGTTTTTCTATAATAACAACTCTGTAAGCGGTGTTATCTCGATAGATAACTCAATAAAAGATGGCGGCGGTAGAAGCGATACATATGTTGAAATAACCGGATGCGTGTTCAAAGACGATCCAAACAGTGAAGTAAGCGAATCAATGCTTGACGCATCACCAATCGCATTTACTGTTGTAACATCAAAGAACAGACTCAATGTACATGATAATCTTTTCATAGGTGCAACTGATTATAACGCTCCTGTAGTTGGATTTACATATATGGATTCAGCAAGAGCCGCATCTTTTTCGAATAATATAACAGTTTCATCAAATGTGATTTTGGGATATTATAATTTGCATGATACCTATGGCCTGCTTGCAGAAACAAAAATGACATATACAGGCAACTATTTTGCAGATTACACAGGAGCTCAACATGATCCTGTTTATCCGTCTGAAGCCTCATTAACTAATATCGTAATGGATTATTTCTGGATAGACAGAGATATGACTATATCAAGTGATAAATTCCATTTGACCAATACCGGTATTAGTAATTCAAACGTAAATAATATCACAAAGACAATTTACGGTACAATAGATTACGGCAATAAAAATGTCCTTGATTTCAAGGCGAATGATAGTTCTGTTACATATGAAATATATAATGAGACCTATACAGAAAAAATCACAGAATTAGATTCCACAAAATTGTTATCAGGTCTTAATAAAAATATTTTCTATGCAGTAGGGACAATACCTTCAAGCGATTATAAATTCGTATATAAAATTTATATTTCAACTTATGATCCCAAATCTTCCATTGATTTTGATCTGAAGAATACATATCTTTTGTCAGAAGATATAGATTCTTTGCCTGCTGGTTCGACATACTTTGCAACATGGAACGGAATGACATACAAGTTTACAGTAGGCGTCAATGTATTTGCAAATGTAGCAGATATATTCAATGCATGCGATGGCGTTCCGACCATAATAATGCCCGCCGGTATATACACAAGACCGATAATTCTTACAGAGTCAGCTGTGCTTTTGGGCGCACAGTACAATGTTAATCCAAATGTACCTCAGTTTGAAGATCCTGACATTTCATGGCAGCAAAATCCGGAACGTACATTGTCTGAAAATGAAACAATTCTTCAGGGTGCGGCAATAGTTATATCAGACAGTGCAATAAATGCTACTGTTGTGATCGATGGATTTACTTTTGGCGTTGACAGTGGTGTAGCAAGCAGAGGCGAAAATGTTGCCACTTATACTACAACTATAATCAAAAACTCAATAATAGAAGGCGCCAGTGAATTCAGCTGGGTAGAAGACGGAAAGACTCAAAATGCCAATACTATATTCTCATTCTCCGGTGGCGGCGAAACTTATACTAATAACCACAAAGATGTTCGTCTTGTGAATATTCGTATGGTATCACAAAACACAGCCAAACTTATAGGCGACTATTATGAAACACTTATAATGGATGGTGTGTATGTTGCAGAAAATTCTACAGCTCTTCATAAAAGTGAGTGGACACATAGTCTTGGCCAGAATTTATATCTTGAAATCAAAAATTCTTGCTTCTTTGCTAACAGTACAACAGACTACTACTTCCTCGTTAATAATAATCTAAACAATTCTGCTGCTACAACAAGCAATCGTGTAGTGCTGAATAATAATATATTCTACAATACGTCTACCAATCCCCACGGTATTTTCGGTATTCGTTTTTGTGGCTCAAAAGACAGCGTGCTGTTTACTAATAACACGTTTATTACTGATAATGCAAGTTGTGTTATTCCCGGTTATGTAAACTGGTTCCTTGGTAATGCACAGGTGGATCCCACCAAAGAATATACTGAGGAAGAATTGAGTGCAAAAGAGTGTGTCAATAATGTTGTCATGAACTTTAACCGCTTTGTTAAGTGCAATCAGCAGGTTGATATGGGAGCATGTAAAAAAGGCACAGTATGGGATATGAATTATAACTACTATGCTGGTTCTTATGGTAAAAGCGTTTCAGGTTCAGCGTTAACATTAAGAGCAGGATATGAGAGCTTTGCAAAATCTGATTATTATTATACAGATTGGGACTTAACCGAAGTTAATAATTCTGACAGTAGCTTCAAAAATTCGCTTGATTATACAATCTATGGTCCTGGTGTTATAGATACAGCTGCCAAGACATACACAGACAGTGTTTCCGATAATGTTGATACGTATGATTTCCAGATAGAACTTAATACTCCACAGGCAACTTACGGAATTTATTCTGACGCAGAATGCCAGAATAAACTTGCGGAACCTGTAAATGTATTTGGCGGAGAGAATGTATTTTATATAAAATTATCATCGTTTGACGGCAGCAAATCTGATATATATACTGCTCGTATAAACAAAGCCACGGATATAAAAGCCGACTTATTGCGCTTTGGAGATTGGCAAATATCAAATAATTCAGTATATGCCTGTGTTCCTGTAGGAACAACAGATTTCGTAATCCCTGAAATTGAAGTATCAACAGGCGCATTGTATGAAATATATGATGATCCAGATTGCACAATACAATATTCGGCATCAGAAATAACCGGAATAGGTGTTACACCTGTTTTCAAATACATCAAGGTTGTTAGTGAAGACGAAAGCATATCTAAAGTATATACATTAAGCGTTTTCCAAACTAACAATGATCAGACAGAAATCACTTATATAGAGAATGCTGTAAAAATTTCTGATACAGAATATGAAGCAATAATACCGGCAGATGAATCATCATTCAGTATTGTAGCATATAGTTCATATGGAGCAGAAGTTGCTGTCTATGACAACGGGCATAAATTGAATGCTACAGCTGACGGTTCATATTTAATTGACAGTATAAACGGAAGTAAGATAGTAGAGCTGGGTGTTAAAAGACCGGGTACAGAAGAGAAAATGTTTAAGCTTAGTATTAGACAGGATATATCAACTACCGGAGTTACATCAGTGTTTGGAATGCTGAATGATGGAAATTATGTGTTTGAAGCAAGAACAAACGGTAATTCATTCAAAGTAATACCTATGCTGGAAAATAGCAATGCTACGTATGCGATATACTCAGATCGTCAATGTGTAAATCAGCTTGCAGATGATGTTGTATTACTCGATGCAGTAGATAATGTCGCATATCTTAAGGTTACTTCGGCAGACGGAATATACTCAGCAATTTATACATTGAAGATATATACATCTTCAGCTGACTTTGAGCCTGATATTCCGGTTCCGGATAATGGTATCTACAGTGTAGAAAACGGAACCCAGACATCAGTAGGCGTATATTCGATAGATGCCGCAGAAAATCTCTCAGAGTATGAGCTCAAGCTCAATGTTCTTGATGAAAAATACAATGCAACTACTTATTCAGTATATTCAGATAAAGATTGTAAAGTAGTTATCTCTGAAGAACGCCCAATAACAGAAAGCTCAGTTATTCCTGTATTTGCAAAATATACAAACGTATATGTGAAGGTCAGTATTAAAGAGCTTGCAGAAGGTTCAGATACTCCCACAGACGTAAGTACAGAAACAATTAAGGTCACAATAAATTCTAACAGACCCAAAGTCGTATACAATGATGCAGATACAATCTCATCATGGGCTGTAAATGAAATCAACTTCCTTAATGACAATGGCTTCGGATACTTTACAGGCGATAATGGTAATTTTAGACCTAAAGATGATATAACAAGATTTGAGGTTGCTGCAATAGCAATCAGAGTACTTGGCATTGATCAGACACTTTACAGCGATGTTGTAGTTCCGTATACCGATAAGATTCCAAATTGGGCAAGTGATTATGTAAAAGCATGCTATCAGCTTGGAATAATGACAGGTGTAAGCGATACAATATTTGACGGTCAGAAGTCTACGACCAGACAGGAATTTGCAAAGATTGCTGTTGGTGCTATCGTAATAGCAAGCGGAGAGGGAACTGATCCTGTTGCTCTTTACACTGAAAATCAGGCTACAATTGACGCTTCTTATAATGAACGTGGATTTGCTGATGAAAGCAGTATATCTGATTGGGCTAAACCATATGTAAGACTTGCTGTGGTCAATTATGTCTTGAGTAATGGATCTGATGAT
>CALXGU010000086.1 GCA_944387905.1 uncultured Clostridia bacterium | reverse complement strand
GGGAAACAAGACAGCGCGGCGGCTTTGTCAGCCGGGACAGAAGATACAAGTATCTCTAAATTATCGGATAGACCTTTGTTTTTCAGATTTAACAGTGAATTTTGTGCAAATCCGGCATATTCTTGAGATTTAGTGAAGCCCGACAGTTTTTGTTTCAGCTTTTCAAATACAGAATCTTGTATGCGTCCGCGTTCTTTAATGAGACGTGTTCTGCAGCTTGAAATATGTTCTGTAAGTAAATTGCTGTATTTTGAGCGTATTGCGGCACAGCTTGCCTGTTCAAACTGGTCTGCTTCATGTTTGGCATTATCTTCAGCTTTAGATATTGCGTTTTTTTCTGCGAGTTTTGCCTCGGTTATAATTTTTTCGGCTTGTTTTTTGGCGTCTTCGATAACGGTACGCTCAAGATTCAAAGCCGTTTGATATGCTTTGTTCATGTCGCTTTGGAGCATAAAAACACCTCTATATTTTAACTCCGACCGCAGTGCGTATATATTCTGATATAGCGTTCTCATCGCGGCCATGACCGTGACGGTCAGGGATTTCCACGAGCAGCGGACGGGTACGGTTTGTCTTTATATCGTCAATTTTGTCTTTGCATAGCTCTGTTAAAGCTCCGTTTATAAGCAGGATGCCGATATCATCCTGCAAAAGTACTTTATCCAGTGCGTCTCTGACTTCGGCTTCGGTGTGTACGACAACGCCGTCCACTCCTGCCATCCGCAGTCCGACGCAAGTGTCGCTGTTATCGGAAATAACATACATTTTCATAGCATTAAAGGACAAACAGAATAAGGAAAGAAACAAGAAGTCCGTATATCGCGATACCTTCGCCCAGAGCAACGAATATAAGAGATTTACCGAAAGTTGACGAGTCTTCGGCCATGGCGCCGATGGCTGCAGAAGCCGCGGGACCGACGGCAAGGCCGCCGCCTATTCCTGCAAGACCGACAGCCGCGGCAGCGGCAACAGCTTTTATTGCAGCGTCTGTTATAGCGGCTGCTGCGGTCGCCGTCTGAGCGGTCTGCTCAGGAGCCGCGAGCGCAATTGCAGGCATAAACAGACCGGCAAGCATTACGGCTCCGAATGCGCACAAGTTATATGTGAGGCGTCTTTTGGCGCGTTTGCCCTTTATTTTACCGGAGAGCACTGAAAATACTGGTGACAGAACAAGTATGAATAAGACTGTAACAGCTAAAATTGCGTATAACATGATTTTTATCTCCAATCTGCCTTTTATCGGCTTAAATTAACTGAAAGGTTTGAACGGCTGACCGTCTCCGGCATAAAATCTTGAAAAGAATTCATAGAACTGAAGTCTGAGACACTGTATGCCGACAATCAGACCTTCCAGACA
The DNA here is from genome assembly GCA_944387905.1 of uncultured Clostridia bacterium. GTDB lineage: Bacteria > Bacillota > Clostridia > Oscillospirales > QAKW01 > RGIG9041. The sequence continues at coordinate 5,206 of CALXGU010000086.1, read as the reverse complement.
AATCACAAAAATATTTCCGAATATCAATACGGCGATCTCGCCGGCGCCTCCGAGCATGGCAGCCATTGAAGTTACGACAAGCATCATACCTGCGTGGCTTACTGCAAAAGCGCCGATACGGACATAAGAAATTACATTAGAGAGGAACGAGAGCATAACTTCAAAAAGCTCAAACAGGTTTTCTGTTATATATTCGCCCCATTTTTCCTTAAACGCTCCTTCTTTTCTCAGAATGAGCTTTGTGAGCGGGGTGCCGAGGAAAATAAGAAGCAGCGGCAATACCGTCGTGAGTATAATATAGACGGCGCTGTAAATACGTATTTCCGTAAGAAAAGTCAGCAATGCTGCGATTATATTTCCGAAAAAGAACACAAACCCGCAGATACCGTTGGGTGAGAAAAGAAATTTGTGTGGATCATGCTGACGGATACCGTTGATGATATTCAGGATCATTGCCACACCTATCAGAACAACTCCGAATCCGGCTGCAAACAGCAGAATAAATAAAGTGTTGCTGCCGTGAAGTACGGAAAATCCCGAGATGATTTCTTCGTTGCCGAATATGCTTCCGTAGAACAGGCCGCATACCGCACTGGACAGGCCGATGACAGCGATGATCCTGCCGAGTTTCATCTTTTTGAGCTTCCATGCCAGAATGCCTCCCAGCATAAGAACCAGTCCCTGTCCCAGATCACCGAACATGATGCCGAAGAATATCGTATAAGTCAGAGCCACAAGAAACGTTGGATCAAGCTCGTTATAGCCGGGCAGACCGTACATTTCGGTAAACATTTCAAAAAAGCGTATGCCCCATGGGTTTTTGATGCGGGTGGGGGGTGTTTCGAATTTTACTTCTTTGGGGTCTTCATCATCGGATATATATTTTTTGAATTTGGGCAGAGCCCGCTCCGGTATCCAGCCCGACAGATAAAATTCGCTGCTGCTTTTCATGGCGAATTGCCTCAGATCATGACATTTTGAAAGAAAGCTGTACTTTGAGTATGCCTTTACAAGATCGCTTTGATTGAGAGTTGTCATATCGCTTCTTGATTTGATAAGCTCTGACAACTGAGCTTTCAGCTCTTTGTTTTTGGACTGAAGCTGCTGTAGAGAAGTCTGAGGGGTATGGTGGATTTTATCTGAAATATATATCCTCTCAAAATATAGAGAAGAAAGCACAGCATCAGCTTTTGCCTTTTGGCTTGCCGGAGTAAGTACTATTCCCCAGATATATTCCTTGTCACTGTTGAGCGGGACAAAGCTAAGCGCGGTGTCCGAATCAAAAAATATCATATTGTTGTATGATGTCAGAGGCATTTTACCAAATCTGACATCTACATATTGCATAGAAAACAGACGATCAAATTCCACATCCAGTTCTATGAGCGGCTGAAGCTGTTTTATTGAATATTCGTTTTCTGAAATTTCTTTTTCTATTTCTGAAATTTTTTCTGTCAGAGAGCTCAGTCTTGCGGAAAATGCATCTATACGAGCAGACTGACGGTCTATATCCGGGTCATAATCTGTGATTTGGACTTGTTCTTTTGGGATACCCGCTAGGTCCATTACTGAGATTATTTCTTCCAGAAGTTCGGAATAAGGATTTCCAGTCTCAAATGGAATTAAATGCTTGACTCCGGTTGTAAGTTTTGTAGCACGTATCGGCTGAAAACATTCAGAAGTCAAGCAGCATTTGGCAATATCATCAAATCTCTCTACAGGACCGATAAGACTAATTAGTTTTAGCTTTTGTACCGACATAACTCTCTATCATCTCCCTGCTTAAATTATATCGTACCGATTCGATTACGGTTTTTATCTTGTCGATTTCATTGCTTTTGTAAATCAAATAAGCATAAATAGCAGCGGGTGCGTTAGTTGAAAAATGTAAAATTTTTGCTGCCTTTTTTACCATGATCTCATTACATAAAGATTCCAACTGCTCACCGTTTTTTACATCACAAAGCTGTTTATAATGTGTTTTTTTGAGAATGGAAAAGAATTCTTTGACATCACTGCAGGAGCAAAGTTTTGAAACAGTATCATCCTTGAGTTTATACAGAGGACGGATAATAAATGGACTTATTTGATCTGCTGTAAATTCAAAATATTCTTTTAGTCTGAAGATGCGCATTATATTATAAAGATCAATGCGAGTACCGAACATACTGACGGTATCGTCTTTTTTAAAGTATTTTTCTATATACTCATAAAGGCCTGCATAAAAGGTTTTCCACAGTTCGTTTTCTATCGTAAAATAATCGGTTTTTGATTCATCTGAGAAAGATTTTTCTACTATAGTGCGATAGTGTCCGCTAAGAGCCTGGGCAACCTGTTGTCGTGTACGTGCATTTATAAGAAGGTCAAAATCCGTTTTTGAGTATTTACGTATAAGGGGTTCATAAAGAGGCGGCATAGGAGATTTTTGCTCATCTGCAAGCTCAGTATTTCTGAGTGCCCACATTATAAGATCAAGTTCGAATGTGCCTATGAACATTTGGGTCAGTTTTTTTTCCTTTTCAGGCATGCCTTTAATGAGGCGCTCAAATTCTAGGCACTGTTCTTTTTTCAGGAGCATTTCAATCCTTGACAGACGTATCCCTCTTAGCTCAACATTTTCAAATGCTTTAGAAAAGGCAGGGTGTGACCGCAAGAATGCGGCGCAGTCTTCAACAGATCTGCAATCGCACAGCATACTGATGTCAGATTCCGTCAATCGTTTGCCGTACATTGCCTTAGATTTTGTAATTATTGCGCAGTTCATAGTTTTTTAGTTATCTGGCTGTACATCTGGTCTATCCACTCTTGTCCGTGTACAGTATACAGTTCTTGCAGCTTTTGGATGTTTTGTTCAAGTTGTCTGTCCATTTGCTCGCACTGTTTTTGAGTGTTGGTTTTTTCGTTGCTTTCAAAATCGCTTACGTGTTTTTTGGCAATTTCAATATATTTGTCTTTGATTTTGTCAGCATCAGCTATATTCTGATCACATATTTCTTTTTCTTTCATTGCGTTTGCAATGATATTTTGAGCTTCTTGCTCGGCATCTAAGGCTACTTTAAGTACTTTTTCCATTCAGAATTCACCTAATTTCTAAGAGCATTTTGAGGTGCGGGTATTCTTCCGCCGCGAGATATAAACTTCTCGGAGCTTTCGTTATGGACCGGCATGACGGGAGCGCTTCCCAGCAGTCCTCCGAAAGAGACCTCGTCACCGACTTTTTTGCCGTATGCAGGAATAAGTCTTACGGCTGTTGTTTTGTTGTTTATAACTCCGATGCTTATTTCATCGGCAATAATAGCTGAAATAGTGGATGCAGGGGTATCACCCGGGATGGCTATCATATCCAGGCCTACCGAGCAAACGGCTGTCATTGCTTCAAGCTTGTCGATAGTGAGAGTTGAGCATTTTGCCGCATCTATCATGCCCGCGTCTTCCGAGACCGGTATAAACGCGCCCGAAAGACCGCCGACATGCGAGGAAGCCATAGCTCCGCCTTTTTTGACAGCATCATTAAGCAGAGCAAGGCAGGCGGTCGTTCCGTGCGTTCCGCATTTTTCAAGTCCCATTTCCTCTAAAATATGGGCTACTGAATCGCCTATTGCCGGAGTGGGAGCAAGAGACAGATCGACTATTCCGAAGGGAACATTGAGGCGTTGGGACGCCTGAGCGGCTACAAGTTGACCCATTCTTGTTATTTTGAAAGCTGTCTTTTTGATAATGTCCGCGATTTCAGTGATGTTTGCGTTTGGAGCTTTTTTCAGCGCATGGCTGACAACGCCGGGACCGGAGACCCCAACATTGATAGCGCAGTCGCCCTCACCGACGCCGTGGAAAGCTCCCGCCATAAACGGATTGTCCTCCGGTACGTTTGCAAATACCACGAGCTTTGCACAGCCTATAGATCCTTCTTCGCGTGTCAGGTACGCAGTCTTTTTGATTATATTTCCCATAAGGGCGATAGAGTCAAGATTGATCCCTGATTTTGTAGTCGCCACATTTACGGAAGAGCAGACGTTTTGGGTCTCAGCCAGAGCCTGAGGAATAGATTCGATAAGATTGAGTTCTCCTGATGTCATTCCTTTGTGCACAAGAGCACTGTAGCCGCCTATAAAATTTATACCGCATGTATTTGCCGCGCGGTCAAGAGTTTTTGCTATCTTTACCATGCTGTCAGGATCCATATTGCGGGCCACAAGAGAGATAGGCGTGACGGATACGCGTTTATGGATTATCGGTATCCCGTACTGTCTGGAAATATCCTCGCCGGTTTTTACAAGATTCCCTGCCAGCCGTGTAATTTTATCGTATATGTTATCGCACAGACGTCCGGTGTCTTCCGAAACACAGTCAAACAGAGAAATGCCCATCGTGACCGTACGGATATCCAGATGCTGATTATCTATCATACTGATAGTTTCAAGAATATCGTTGATTTCGACCATGAATTACCCCTTATATTTTGTGCATAGAATTGAAAATATCCTCGTGCATAGTGTGGATTTTAAGCCCAGCTTTTTGTCCGCACTTGTCGAGTTTGTCCTCGATTTCCTCAAATGGCGCGCTGGTGTCGGTCATTTGAGCGAGCATTACCATGGCGAACATATCGTCAAAAACCTTTTGTGTTATGTCCATTATATTTACATTCAGGTCCTTGCAAATAGAGGCTATGTCCGATACGATCCCGATACGGTCTTTGCCCACTACCGTAATAACTAATCTCATAAAAAGCTCCTATCAAAAATGAAGTTTTATTTGTTACACATTTTATCACCATTTCAATAAAAATCAATATTTTTTTATTTTTTATTGAAAGTTTTTTTAATTATGCTAAAATGTAATAGAATATGTTTATTATGTTTTAAAAAGGAGAAAACAGGCAAATGAATGAGAAAAAACTGTTGGCAGCTCTTGAAAAAGATGCATATGCAGACAGAAGTGCGCTTGCCTTGCAGCTCAGATGCAGTGAGCAGGAACTTAACGAGCAAATAAAAAAGCTGGAGGAGCAGAAGGTTATAGTCGGTTACAATGCAATGGTGGACTGGGATAAGACAAACCGTGACTATATAACCGCCATGATCGAGCTGAAAATATCTCCGATGCGCGGAGAGGGTTTTGACAAAGTGGCAAGACGCATATCAAAATATCCTCAGGTAAAAAGTGTAAGTCTGATGTCGGGAGCATATGATATACTTCTAGATCGGAAGAG
>CALXGU010000085.1 GCA_944387905.1 uncultured Clostridia bacterium | reverse complement strand
GGCCGAGTGCACATAATCCGAAGCAACCGGTCATTACGACTTTTACCTCATCCTGAAGATTGTTTTTGGCAAGCTCACTGTTCAGTGCGTCTATTACTTTCTGACTGCCGGAGGAAGTACAGCCCGTACCGCCGCAAACAAGTATATGGCTTCTTATCATTTTTATCTCCATTCCGCCGCTGCGCTGCGGCATATTTTTTTATTGTCATTCTCTGTATTCTATCGTTTGCAGAGAACATTATTCTTATTTATCGGCGTTGCCTATTGTATATTCTTCAACGACCCTATTATTCACAAGGTGCTCATGCACTACTTTTGATACCTTGTCTGCATTCATTTTTACATATGTTGTTTTTTCGCCGGTAGGTGTTATGATCTCTACTATCGGTTCCAAACGACATACTCCTATACATCCGGTCTGGGTTACAAGTACATTTTTTAGTCCTCTGTTTTGTACTTCTTCAATAAACTTATTCAGCACCGGGCGCGCTCCCGCAGCTATTCCGCATGTTGCCATACCGACTACTACTCTTATGACACTGTCTGCGTCTTCCACACCGCGAAGCTGAACATTATTTTGCATTTTTGCTTTTATTGCTCTGAGTTCTTCTAAGCTTTTCATTATATTTTGCCTCCTTCTATGCTCTGTAAATTTTCATTAATATATTCAGTGAGCCAGGTTATCACTTCCGGCTCATTCAAAGGGATATCACCGAGCTGTTCTTTTACCTCTTGGGTATCAAGCATAAATTCGCCTTTGTCAGTTTTATGCTTATACAGAAATCGGATATCGGGGCTGGCAAAAATCAATGAGACCACAGTTGATGCCACATCGCCTATCGGCGGTCTGTCAAGATGCGTCAATCTGAAGTCTGCATGCACTTTTGTGCCCTTGCCAGGTTGTGAGCTTATTTTAAAATGACCGTCTGTATCTATTGCCTGCTGTCTGAGCAATGGTATACCCAATCCGACTTTGCGCGTAGTCCGGGTAGTCACAAACGGATCAGTCACTTTGGCCAGCATATGTTCGTCCATGCCGCAGCCGTCATCTGTAATATCAATACTCACAATATCGGCATTTTCGCTTTCCGAAACGTCTATTTCTATAACTCCGGCTTTTGCCTTGACGGAATTATTTGCTATATCGAGTATATTCAGTGACAGTTCCTTCATAATTATCAGTTCATATATTTAGCAAGTATTCCGGGTATTTCGGAAACCGTGAGACGACCGAACACTTCGTCATTTATAGTCATAACAGGAGCCAGTCCGCATGCGCCGATGCACCTTGTCGCATCAAGAGAAAACTTTCCGTCCGGCGAGCATTCTCCGACATCAACACCTATTATTTCCTTGATCTTTTCAAGAATCTCTCCTGAGCCTTTTACATAACATGCCGTACCGAGGCAGACAGATATCTGATATTCTCCTTTGGGTGCCAGTGAAAACTGTGCGTAAAAAGTAACGACACCATAAATGTGTTCAAGAGATATATCCAGCTCCTGAGAAATGATTTTCTGCACTTCTATCGGCAGATAACCGTAAATCTCCTGGGCTCCCTGCAGCACCGGCATCAGAGGACCGTCAATATTTCTGTACTTTTCGATGACCTCGTACAGCTTTTCCTCCTGCTCTTTTGTCCCTCTAAAAGGAACCGTGGATTTTTTACTCATTTTTTTCCTCCTTAATACCGTTCAGAATAAAATCGACAATAATATTAATCGCTGTATCAATATCGCGATACGCCAAAATATATAATAACATAATCTATTATTGATTTCTACATTTTTTGCAAATTTTATAATTTATTTTTCAAAAATTCCATTACTTTTGAAGCAGTCAATGCCGGCTCATCATAACGCAAAAAGTTTTTGCCGTTATTTTCCGATATATTTTCGAGATAGTGCGCGTCACTGTTATACATATAAAAATAGTTTTCATCTCTTAAAAACGACTGTGTTTTTATATAATCTTCCGGCGCGTTGACAGACAGTTCGAGCAGATTGAAGCCCATATTCTTATCGATCATACCCAATACAGATATCAAACTTTTTGTGGACTTATCGATATGGGCAGGAATCGCGATACCGCCGTAGCCGCAGACCAGATCCGAAACTTTATCAATCGTGATAGACGTGGCATTTATAAGATATCTCGGATCAGTACCTGTTTCCTCATCATTTTCATCAAGGATCTGCTGACGGCCGAATATCTCCTCATTATTCTTTATCTGCGGCAATGCGGGACGAACCTGATCATTATCAAATCTTTCTGCGCTTTCAACATCAGAAAAAAGGCAGAGGACATGTATTTCCTCCGCTGTTTCAAGCTCCATACCCGGTAAAAATATCAGCCCTGCTTTTGATGCGACTTTTTCAGTCGCCCGCACGTTTGCGCAGCTGTTGTGATCTGTCAGGGCTATGATATCCAGGCCGTTGAGCTTAGACATATTTACAATATTATTCGGCGTCATATCCGCATCGCCGCAAGGCGACAATGCGGAATGAATATGTAGATCATAATAGTATTCCATCAGCTGCACATTACCTTATTTATCAGCAGGCATGTCTCGTAAACAGGTTTTTCACTCGACAACACCGCGACACCGTTCTCCTTAGCTTTTTGCAGAGCGGCATCATCTAGCGCTACGCCTTCGCATAGTACTACGCATGACAGATCCGCCATTACCGCAACTGCTATTACATTGACATTTGTCATAACCGTGACAAGAATCGAATTTTCAGCTGCTCTGCCTATCACCCACGACAAAAGGTCACATGCGTACACTCCGCCTATTTCCCTATCATCTCCGTCTGCAGAAACCTGAGTAAAGCCGGCCGCACTGCACAATTCACTTACTTTCATATGCTATTCTGCGAGTATATCCCGCAGCTCCTTTTTCATTATTATCATACAATCGGACATTTTGGATTTGCCGAGCGCTACATCCTGCGCAAAGCACGCACAGGTAGGTGAGCCGCATGCCGCGCAGTCGATACCCGGCAGTTTTTGCTCTATCTGCGCTATTTTCAACATTATCTCCATTGCCTTCTTAGGATCATCCGCCAGCTCAAGCGCCGGATTATACTCCACCTCGCCGCTGGACAAAAACTGTTCTTTTTTAAAGTCCGGAAAATCTGAGAGTCTGCTCGCAGCGACAGGCTGATATTTTCTCAGATTACGTACCTTTGTTTTGGCTATATACGGATTTTCAATATTGAGACACCCACCCACACATCCTGAAAAGCACGCATCCAGCTCTACAAAATCTATATCGCTCAGCTTATCGTTCTCTATCTCATCAAGTATTTTTATGGCGTTTTCAATTCCGTCTGCCGCAAGATATTTTGGCAGCAAGAGCGCCGTTGCCTCTCCGCCTGTATATGACCAGGACATTCCTGTTATTCCCGATATCTGTTCGCTTACAGGTTTGTCTATTTCTTTCATTGCCGGAAGAAGAGCCATATACACTTCGCTTGCAGACAGCACCCCGTCCACCACCTTTTCATCAACTGTAGGGTGGTTTAGCGCCGTCACTTTTGCCGGGCACGGGGATATAAAGAATATACCTATTTTTTCAGGAGCGAGTCCCGTTTCCTTTTCCGCTCTGGCACGGGCAAGCTTTGCCGCGACCTCCACCGGAGGCAGAACATTATGCAGATGCGGAAGAAGTTTCGGAAAACGCACCTTTATCAGTTTTACTATTGCAGGGCACGCATTTGATATCAGCGGCCGCGGATAATCTCCGCTTTTCATCATATCACGCGTCATCTCGCTTACCAGTTCCGCCGCGCCTGCCACTTCAAACACATCGTCAAATCCTATTTTTTTCAAACCGTCCAGTACATAATCTATACTTTCCAAATTATTGAACTGAGCATACAGCGAAGGTGCCGGCAACGCTACACAGTACTGATAATCATTCAGCTGCGACATTTTATCATATACCGCTTTCTTGGCATGATGCGGGCAGATGCGTATACACTCTCCGCAGTCAATACATCTGTCGGATATAATGAATGCCTTACCGTTTTTAACTCGTATCGCCTCAGTCGGACAGCGCTTGACGCAGTTTATACATCCGCGGCATTTATCGCTGTCAAGCGTTACTGAATGGAATTCCGACATTTCTTCATCACCCTCAATGCAAGTTTATTATTATCGTCACCGTTGTACCTTTGCCCACCTCTGTGTCTATGTACATTTCATCAGAGTATTTTTTTATATTGGGCAGACCCATTCCGGCTCCGAAGCCCAGGCTTCTGACCGTATCGGGTGCGGTTGAATAGCCCTCTTTCATGGCAAGATCCACATCGGGTATTCCCTTGCCGTGATCGATAAGGCGTATGGTTATTTTATCACTTTCCAACATCACATCCGCCTCTCCGCCGCCTGCATGTATTACCATATTTATTTCCGCTTCATACATCGCTATGGCGACCTTGCGGACTATATCCGGAGCTATGCCCAGCTTCTTGAGACTCATCTTGACGGCTGTTGACGCCTCACCTGCTGTTGTAAAGTCGCTGCCGTCAACTATGTAATGCATATTAAGAGCAGTACTCACACCTTATCGCTCCCGTCCGTATACAGTCCGGCAGTGTACAGCAGACCGCAGGCAGTATACATTCTGTACTCAGTTGTGAGTATCACTATTCCGTTTTCCTCAGCAAGAGACACAACAGAACTGTCCGGTTTTTTGCCCCGGACAAATATTATACCTTTCATATCCATCATCATGGCGGTACGCACTGTCTGAGGATTTACAAGCCCCGTCAGCAAAATCCCGTGATCCTTTACAAAGGCAAGCACGTCGCTCATCATATCTGAGCCGCAGGCAGAATAGACCTGCGCGTCCGCAAGTTCCTTGCAACAAACAATCTCTGCTTCCAGTATCTGACATATCTTACTGATTTTCATGTCTGTTCTCCGTTAATTTTATTCTTTGGCCGTCATGCCAAGTATATTAATTATAACATATATCATACAAATATGCAATTAAATACACAGTTTTTTTAGTAAATAATACATATTAGCAAATTTTGTATTGCATTAAAGATAGTTTTAAAATATAATTAGCGTATAAATCGTTTCAGAAAAGAGGCTGTACAATGAATATTTTAACTTTAAACAAAATTTCCAAAGTAGGTACTAACGAGTTTTCCGGTACATATTCTGTCAGCGACAGCTGTGAAAACCCGGACGCTATTATGGTCAGAAGTGCGTCTATGCATGAAATGGTCATGCCTGATAGTCTGCTTGCTATTGCCAGAGCGGGCGCAGGTGTAAATAATATACCAATTAATGCTTGTGCTGAAAAAGGAATAGTTGTTTTTAATACTCCCGGTGCTAACGCCAATGCCGTAAAGGAGCTTGCCATCGCTTCTTTGATACTCGCTTCAAGAGATATCGTAGGCGGTATCGAATGGGTAAAGACTCTATCCGGTGATGATATAGCAAAACAGGTGGAAAAAGGCAAAAGCAATTTTGCAGGTCATGAGATATCAGGCAAGACTCTGGGTGTCGTAGGTCTCGGAGCCATCGGCGTCAATGTCGCAAACGCAGCATATTCCCTCGGAATGAAAGTTCTCGGCTACGACCCGTACATTTCTTTGAAATCCGCTTGGAATCTCTCAAGCCATATCGGCAAAGCCTCAACATTGGATGAGCTTTATGAAAAGTGCGATATGATATGCATACACGCTCCGCTCACAGATGAGACCAATAGATTTGTCAATGAAGAAAGCATCGCAAAAATGAAGGACAATATGGTTATTATCAATCTTTCACGCGCTGATCTGGTCAATGATGCTGATATAGCCAAAGCTCTTGAAAACGGCAAAATTGCAAAGTATATAACAGATTTTCCCAATCCTGACACTGTCAAGATGAAAAACTGCATCTGCATACCTCATTTGGGTGCGTCAACTGAAGAAAGTGAAGACAACTGCGCATATATGGCAGCTCATGAGCTTATCGACTATCTGGAAAACGGCAATATAACCAATTCCGTAAATTTCCCGAATGTTGAGATGCCCAAGGCAAGCGCTGTCAGAATTTGCGTGTTCCATAAAAACGTACCTGCTATTCTTTCAAAAGTTTCTTCTGTTATTTCTTCACAGAATATCAATATCGCTAATATGATCAATAAGTCAAAGGGCGACTTTGCATATACAATGATTGACTGTGACGATAATATCACAGACGAAACCATAACTCTGCTTAAAAATATTGACGGTATTATCAGAATACGCGTCATTAAATAAAAACACAAAGGAGAAAATATGAGAAAATCGAAAAATTTATTATCGGCGCTGGTAATAGTACTCATGCTCGTTTCCGTCTGCGCATGCTCGGATAACAGTGCATCGAACGGTAATGAGGTGACGTTTTCTCTGACAGTAGTACACGCAGACAAATCAGAAAAAGAATTTGAAATCACAACTGACAAATCTAATCTGCGCCAGGCTCTGGAAGATGAAAATCTCATTTCCGGAACAGAATCGGAATTTGGTTTATTTGTCACAACAGTTGACGGTGAAACCGCTGATTACACTGCAAACGAAAGCTGGTGGAACCTGCTGAAAAACGGTGAGTCCTCCCAGACCGGTGTTGACGGATGTACAATTC
>CALXGU010000084.1 GCA_944387905.1 uncultured Clostridia bacterium | reverse complement strand
TATAATCGGCAAGGAGTTTTTTTTTTTTTTTTGACACATCTTCGGGTAGGGTGGTTTCCATACCGCCAACCTCGTTAGGCAGTTTTTTATAATCGCCAACAGCAAACCAATCCTTTTTTGCATCGCTTGTACCGGTCTTGAGGATGAAATGCAGATGTTTAATAAATTTTTCGCTGAGCTGCGATTTTGCACTTTCAATAATTTCATCGATACAGCGGAAGTGGGTAGCAGTTTCTATAATATCATCAACACGCACGCCCTCATCAGTTATGCCGATGGTATTGGTTTCAAAGATATAGCGTGTCTGATCGTGGGTGAGACGACTGCCTTCGATGTGGTTGGAGTTATAGGTCAGCTCGATCTGTATTTTATGATAAATTCCGCCGTGGGTCTGACTGCGCTTTTCCTCTTTTAAAATATCAAGCAAAGTCTGCGGAGCCGGTTTGCTTTTATTGCTCCTTTCGGGCTTCTCAGCATTTTCGGGTATGTTCCATGTTTTGCCTGTAAGGAAAGCGCCAGGGACACGACCTGCGGCACAATAATTGCGAACGCTACGCTCGGATGTATTCCAAAGTAAAGCAACCTCTTTAACGGATAAATATTTCATATACAGACCTCCAAATTTACTGTTAATAGTATATCACAATATCGGCAAAATGTCAATTAGTCAAAAATAACGTTTATTTATGTTTTTGCCGATAACGGAAACATTATACCTGTGAACAATATTAGAACATTCGTGGTTATAAAAACAGTCCCATTAGAGCAAAAAACCGATTTTATAGGTTCTTCTATTTTTGTATATTTAATAAATTGTATTTTGTCGAAAAATGTGATATTATAATTATGTAAAATTTATCCTTATAAGTAAAATTATGTTTATTTTGTTGTTTTCCTTTAAGGTTTTAACTGATTTTTCAATATATAGGAGAAAAAATGAAATTAACTAGTATTTCAATACAAAATTACAGAAGCATTACTTCCGTTAAAAGTATTCCTTTAGAAAATTATTGTATTATTTTAGGAAAAAATAACGAAGGAAAAACAAATGTGTTAAATGCAATAAATTTAGCGATGGTTACATTGAAGAGTATGGTATCTGATAGTCGTAGTTATAGACTTTATAAAGAATTTAGAGAATATAAATATGATTATGAGAGAGACTATCCTATAATTTTAAAAGACTCTAAAAGTTTTTCTCCAACTAAACTTATTTTAAAATTTAAATTCAATGATGATGAAATCAAAGACTTTGTTTCAAAAGTTGGAGTATTTAATAACGGCGATTTATCTATCGAAATTATTTACAACAAACAAAATTCAATAGAAATTAATGTTTTGGAAAAGCGCGGCAAGGGAGCTATAACATACAAAAATAAAATACGTGAGATTATCTCTTTCTTGGTTGACAATATAGTTTTTCAATATATACCTGCTGTTAGAACAGAAGATGATACTTTAAATAAATTGAACGAACTTGTTAACCAAGAATTGGAAATTTTAGTTGATGATGAAGAATATAATCAAGCAATGCTTACCGTACATAAGAAACAATTAGAGTTAATGAACGAACTCAATTTACGCGTTTCAGATATGATAAAGGTATTTTTGCCAAATATTCAGGAAACAGAAATAGAATTAATAGATGACTCTAGACGAATGTTGAGAAGAAATATTGATTTTTATGTGAATGATGGTTCCAAAACACATATTTCATATAAAGGTGATGGTGTAAAAAGTTTAATAACCTTAGCTTTGCTAAATAGTTCTAAACAAGCAACAGGTTCTAGAATTATTGCAATAGAGGAACCCGAGTCACATTTACATCCTGAGGCAATACACCAGATCAATAGTGTAATTCAGCAAATATCTAACACGAGCCAAGTTATTATCACAACACACAATGGTTCTTTTGTTAACAGAGGGAATATTTCTTCAAATATTATTATTGACAACGGAATCGGCAGGAAAGCAAATAATATACAAGAAATAAGGGAACTATTAGGAATAAAACTTTCCGATAATCTTATATCATCGGAAACCGTTGTTATAGTCGAAGGTTCTGATGATGCTACTTCTTTGGAGTATATTTTTTCTAAATTAAGTACAAAGGTAAAAAATGCAATAAATAACAAGAAAGTCGCTTTTGCTGATATGGGAGGAGCAACGAATCTCAAATATAAATGTGCTCTTTATGCTTCTATGATGTGTAAATATTTTGTAATAGTTGACGCCGATAAATGTGGAATCAGTTCGTATGAAGAGGCGAAACAAAAAGGTCTTGTTGAAGAAAAAAATTCCGCAATTTTATATGCATATGGCGACAATAAGGAATCTGAGTTTGAGGATTTTTTTAAGAAAGACTTTTATAAAGATTTAATTTATAACGACTATGGTGTTGATTTAGATGTAAAAGAATTTAAGGGTTGCAAATACAAATGGTCAGATAGGTTGAAAAAATCATTCAATGCACAATCAAAGCCTTTTGGGGATAAGACTGAAGCAGAAATAAAAGAGAAAATTACTAATATGATCGTAAAAACAGATAACTTGAACGATATATTACCTGATTGCTATTTGGAAAAACTAAAATATGTTTGTGCTCAGATAGAAAGAATTTTAGATGTGTAGTTTTGAGAGGATATCTCACAATGTAATGGAAATGGTATTGTAATATAAAAGTGGCATCAAGCACGATGCCACTTTTATATTTCGATTTCAATTTGTAAAGATAAAAATTTTATTAGAATAATCACTCTTAGTGTCGATTTATCCCACCATCACTTGCAACAAACAAGGTAATACCTAAACATATAAGAAAAGCTCCTGTTGCTGTTGATGCTTTATATAATAAAGCGTAATATACAGTCTGTAAATTTATTACTATCAATAATATCAAAACAACTGTTTTAAAAATCTTCATTTCAAATCTCCTTTATGTACGAAATTCATTGAAACGAAGAAGTGGCAGTACAGAGCAAATCACTCTGTACTACCACAAACAAAGGCTTATTTAGCATCTTTTAAGAAAACAACAAACCCGAACGTTTCACCGATTGGTAAAAGGTTCGGATATGTACCGTTTGGTGCGGATAAGAGGACTTGAACCTCCACCGAGTTGCCCCGACTAGAACCTGAATCTAGCGCGTCTGCCAATTCCGCCATATCCGCAAATTAACAGCTGCCTACAGAAAAAGCATCTACTGCAGCGCAGCTACTAACAAATATAATATACAAGTTTACCATAAAAGTCAAGTATAAATTTTATTACTTTTAAACCGCTTATATTATTGCATTTCAAAATAATTTCAGCTTAAAAAATCATTCGGCACACATTGGGCCAGTGCCTTCCCGCCTTCAAAACTCGGATGCAAATGATCACCGCAGTCGTATTTTTCAAGCAGTCTATCCATTTTCAGCGGATTAGAAATAGCTAAAGCAAAATCAATATATCCATCTGCCATTGTATTAGTTTTGATCCACTCGTTTACCTGTCGGCGAAGTACATCTCTGTCTACAACCTGATCGCCGCAGCCAATAAACGGTGTTATTGTTGATATGTATATTTTTAATCCATGCTTATGGGCTGTCTGAATATAATACTTATATCCGTCAATTAGTTGTTCTGCCGTAGGTAAATCTGTTAAAGGTCTGAACATCTTTCCATCACACGGATGAATGATATCGTTTATTCCATGAAAAACGATTACTCTGTCAGCACCTTTGACTGAGCAAATATCTGCTTCAAATCTTTTTATTCCAGCATGAGCGTATCTTATTAAAGCTAAATTATTGTATTCTCTTAATACTCTGCTGCCACTAACTGCTTTTCTTACAACCGCAATATTATTACGCTTTTCATCAATAAGCCTCTGTATAAGGTAGTCAGGCCATGATTGTGCCGATATAGAGTCGCCGAAAACAATTAAAGCTTTATTTTCAGCATCTGATAATACCTCTACGCTGTCTAAAAAATATATAGTATCTGTTTCATCGGCTGACATAGGATCTAATATTGGAGTGCTGCTGAAATCACCTTCTGCAAATTGACATTTTGTGTTAGGTCCGATAATTTTAATTGCAGAATGCATATCCGTATAATTTTCAATATAAATCGATATTGCAATACTATTGCCGGAATTTACTGCAAAATCGATTTCGTCGCTGTATAAAATGTCTCCTTTATTTATTACCGCAGCGCAGTTACCTGAAAATGTAACTTTTTTTATTTCGGACACCATATCAGACGCATTTACCTTGCCGATTGTAACCGCAGTTAATTTTACATTTTCATATCCATAAGAGTTAGAGAACTTAATACGGACTTTTTTACCTATTATTGTAGATTTGAAAATATATCTAAGTGTAATATTCTTGGCATAATTTGAAGGGCTGAATTTATCACAAGACATAGAATTTCCCCACATTGTTACCCATTTATCTGCCATTTTTTCCTCCCAAAAAGCGGCGGTAAACATACCGCCGCTATTAATTTATAAAATACCAAATTACATAAGTGAAAGATACAGTTCTTTTATTTCTGCAACACTTGTATCACGAGGATTACCAGGACGGCACGCATCATCAAACGCTGACTGTGACAGAAAATCAACATCTTCAGATTTAACGATCTCTTTAAGATCAGCAGGTATACCAACATCCATGGACAGCTTTTTAACTGCATCTATCGCCGCTTTTCTATACTCAGCCTGAGTCATATTTTCTGTGCCTTCGACTCCCATAGCTGCAGCAATATATTTATATTTATCACCTGTTGCCGGTGCGTTGTATTCCATAACTGTAGGAAGTATTATAGCATTAGCAACACCATGCGGGGTGTCATACAGTGCTCCCAGAGGATGTGCCATGGAGTGAACTATACCAAGACCGACATTCGAGAATCCCATACCTGCCACATACTGTCCAAGCGCCATTTCCTCCCTGCCTTTAGGAGTATTTGCCACAGCGTCTCTGAGCGATCTTGAAATTATTTCTATTGCCTTCAAGTGGAACATATCAGAAAGTTCCCATGCGCCTTTAGTGATATAACCTTCAATAGCATGTGTAAGGGCATCCATTCCAGTAGCTGCGGTAAGTCCTTTCGGCATTGTTGACATCATATCCGGGTCTACTACTGCTACTACCGGGATATCATGTACATCAACACATACCATTTTGCGATTCTTTTGAACATCGGTAATAACATAATTTATAGTAACCTCAGCGGCTGTTCCGGCTGTAGTTGGTACCGCAATAATCGGCACTGACGGATTTTTAGTCGGTGCTACACCCTCAAGGCTCCTTACATCTGCAAATTCCGGATTAGCTACGATTATTCCTATTCCTTTTGCTGTATCGATAGATGATCCTCCGCCTATTGCTATAAGACAATCCGCTTTGCTAGACTTAAACGCAGCGACACCCGCCTGTACGTTTTCAATCGTAGGATTTGCCTTGACATCTGAAAATATTTCATATTCGATGCCGGCTTTTTCTAATAAATCAGTCACCTTGGCTGACACACCGAATTTTATAAGATCAGGATCTGATACTACTAATGGTTTTTTAAAGCCTCTTGCTTTGATTTCTTCCGGGATCGCATTGATTGCTCCTGCGCCGTGGTATGACGTCTCATTAAGTACAAATCTGTTACTCATAGTTTTATCTCCTTTTATTTTATTGGCTTTCGCCTTTTATTTTTTATTATAAATTTAAAACAATAAATTTTTATGTATAGTTTAAAAACAAAAAATTAACAATCAAGGCTAAGCTCAAGTGCATGCATCACTTCTCTTGCGATTATCATCTGTGCAGCCCTGTCTGGATGTACTCTGTCCCAAGAAAAAACATACGGATGACATTTTTCCATCACTTTATCAAAGACACACTGCATATTGATAAATGCCGCGCCTTCCCTATCAGATGCATTTTGACAGCACACACAAAACTGATCAATCATATTTCTCATCGCATCGTTTTTATTTGTATCCAAAAGATACGGAGACATAACATAGACCTTGTCCGTCAATTGTTTGCACTTCTTTATAATGTCGTTTATATTTTTATCATATTCTTCAACAGTTATATGGTTTTCCAGATAATATGGGCTGTCAAAATTACGCCAAGCATCATTGACACCTATCATAATGAAAATTATATCCGGTTTCAAATCTGCGACATCAGTATCGAATCGTTTTAAAAGGTCGCGAGTTGTATTCCCGCTGATTCCAGCATTTTTCACATGTACATTCAGCTGCGGATAAAATCCCTGAAACATACCTGCCACAAGATCGACATAGCCGTCTCCGAATGGTTTCTGAACCATTATGTCATTTGTAGTATTTCTATTACGTCCAGCGTCTGTGACAGAATCACCAAAAAACAATATTTTACTATTAGTTTCAACTCTCAAGTTATCACTTCCTTCATTTAACAATTATAACGCAGATGCAAATCAAAATCAATAGGAACATGTCATTTATAAATGTAAAAAACGATAATTAATATGTATAATAAAAAATAATAAAGTTGCATGATAAGATTGAACTTTGAAATTTGAAATGCTATAATTGATCTAGTATAAATATTATTTAGGAAGTGTTAAAATGACAAAAATTGATATTATTTCAGGTTTTCTTGGTGCTGGTAAAACAACACTTATTAAAAAGCTTATTGGT
>CALXGU010000083.1 GCA_944387905.1 uncultured Clostridia bacterium | reverse complement strand
GACATTTATTAGCTCTGGATTAGTAATTATCGCAAGTTTTGTAGAATTATATATGTATATGTATAAAACCCAGGTATTAAATAATAATCTAAAAGTTTTTTATGAATTAGTTGACAAGAATAAACATAATTATATGTTTATTTGGTCTAATAACGGGAGTCAACGCTGCGCCGGACTTTGCTTAAAGCAGTTTACTTTAGGTTTTGTATATTACAAAAGACAGGTTCAATTTTGTGACAAACGTAGAAATTCATATATGTTGAAATATTCTTGGACACATAACTCAGAATATTATCCATGGGTCTTAAAACAGATAATTAGCGGTACATCTGTTTTGGATGTTGGCTGTGGCAACGTATTTCTTATACGTTTATTTTCTGATAGGTGTTCTCATGTTTACGGGATAGAGCTTGATGCTGAATGATTCGATATGGCATCAAAGGGCCTTGAAACATTTAAAAATATTAAATTTATAAAGATACTATCTCACATGCAAAATTAAAAAGAGGTCTGTGTTACCGATGCTTAATGCAATGGATATAAAACAAATAAAAAACAAGTCCATAGCTAAATTTCAGCTATAGACTTGTTTTATTATTTATAATCAGCTGTCAAGATAAAACTTAACGATTATCCTTAGTAATTCATCTCTATCAAGCTTTCTTATAAGAGCTCTTGCATTGTTATGATTTGTTATATACGTGGGATCCTCGGATAAGATGTATCCGACGATTTGATTCAGCGGGTTGTATCCCTTTTCTTTCAAAGCGTCATAGACAGCTGTTAAAATCTCTTTTGTCTGGAGTTCATTTTCTCTTCTGACACTGTATTGGATAGTATTGTTTTTGTCCATTACAATTTACCCGCCCTTTCTGAATTATAATAATATTTTAATTCAAAAGATAAATAATATCAATAGTTTGATTGTAAATATTTTGCTAACTTCTTATTGAAGCTCCGATTTCATTGAGCGACTTGATTATTTTTTCAATTTTACTGTCTACTTCCTGATCGCTGAGAGTTCTGTCATGTGCTCGAAATACCAAAGCGTATGCAAGACTTACGCAATCACTGGGTATTTGAGTACCGCTGTAAACATCGAACAGATCAACGCTTTCAAGAATATTGCCTGCGCGATCAGAAATTATATCTTCGATCTGAGCAGAATTGATTTCCTTTTTGCATACAACAGCTATATCGCGAGTAATGGCGGGAAATTTCGGAAGGGGTTTATATGTTTTTTCGGTTACTGAATTAGCTGATACGGTGTTGAAATCAATAACTGCTATATATGTTTTTTCGCCTAAACCGAATTCCTTGCAAACTAATGGATGCATTTCTCCTACGGTACCTATAACACTGTCATCTTTAACAATGTCAGCAGTACGCCCCGGATGGAAAGTCGGGTTCTGCGTCTGGGGAATATATTTGCATCCGTAAACTCCCGCCGTCTCCAAAGTTTGCTGTACAATACCTTTTAAAGTAAAGAAATCATACTCCTTGCCGTAACATCCTACACAAAACTCAGTCTTTTCTTCCGGCAAAACATCAATTCCGTCAGTTTTAATATATACAGTTGCCGGCTCAAACATACATACCGATTCATTGCGGTTATTATAATTGAGCGCCAGGGTAGACATCATAGAAGCAATCGATGTTGTGCGCATGATACTTGTATCTTCACCGAGCGGATTAGATATAACTACGCTGTTCCTGCGAATATCATCTGCAGGATAATGAAGCTTGTCATAGATTTTGGGACTGACAAAAGAATAAGTGCAAATTTCCGACGCGCCTTGAGCTATAAGCGTTTCGGTTATTGTCTTCATAAGCGCCTGGTCTTTTGTAAGCATGCCCTGTGTTGTTTCCATATTTACCAGAGTGGACGGGATTTTATCGTATCCGTACAGACGTACTATTTCCTCCGCAAGATCTGCCTTTTCTTCTACATCGTCACGAAAGCTGGGAACTGTGACATTTAATTTATCATCGACTGAAAAATCGAGGCTTTTCAATGCATCAACCATGAATTGTACAGAGATGTCGGTGCCTAAAAACTTATTTACCCATTCAGGATCAAGCTTGATAACACGGCGTGTACGAGTATCCATGTTGACGTCGATAACGCCGTCCGCTATTTCTCCTGCGCCAAGCAGTTCAACAAGCTCGCATGCCCTGTCAAGAGCGGACATCGTCAAACACGGATCAAGGCCTTTTTCAAACTTTGATGACGCATCTGTTCTCATACCCAGTTTCTTTGAAGTGTGCCTTACATTCGCACCGTTGAAATTGGCGGACTCAAATACTATTGTTTTTGTGTCATTTGTGATTTCACTGTTGGCGCCGCCCATTACACCCGCAATACCTACACTTTTATATGCGTCGGCAATAACCAGCATACTGCTGTCAAGCTTTCTCTGCTGATTGTCAAGCGTCATGAATATTTCGTTGTCATCTGCGTTGCGTACTACTATAGCTTTTCCGTCAAGACATGCGTAATCAAATGCATGCATAGGCTGGCCGTATTCAAGCATGACATAGTTTGTTATATCAACAATATTATTAATGGGTCTTACTCCGCTGGCATAAAGACGATTTCTGAGCCAAAGCGGGGAAGGGGCTATTTTTATATTTTTAGCGACGCGCGCTGTATATCTGGGGCACAGCTCAGAATTTTTTATTTCTACGCTGAGATAGTTGCTTATATCGTCACTTTTATCAGTGCTGAATTTGGGAATATGGCGTTTGAATTCAAGACCGTATGTTGCCGCCACCTCGCGGGCGAGGCCGATCACAGACAGACAGTCGGGACGGTTTGGTGTGATTTCAAATTCAAATACATCGTCGTCCAGCTGTAGCGCCTCTGTTATATCCTGGCCTATTTTGACCGGGAAATTTATAATAAATATGCCGTCTTCAATAGCATCGGGAAAATTATGTGATGTAAGCCCAAGCTCACTCAAAGAGCAAAGCATACCTTCAGATGTGACGCCTCTTAATTTGCCTTTTTTGATAACTGTTCCGTTAGGAAGCACTGCTCCGTCCAGACAAACAGGTATAAAAGCACCTTCAAAAACATTGGTCGCGCCTGTAACAATTTGTTTTTCAGTTCCGTCACCGACATCAACCATACATATAACAAGTTTCTGAGCATCAGGATGCTTTTCTATCTTCGTTATTTTGCCTACTACAACATTTGATATATGATTCTTGTAGTTATCAAAAATTTCCACTTTAGATCCGGACATGGTCATTTTGTCAGCAAATTCACGCGGATCGGTTTTTATATCTACAAAGTCGTTTAACCAATTTACAGATAAGTTCATAAGTATATTCCTCCTTAAAACTGATTAAGAAAACGCTGATCGTTTTCAAATAGCAGCCGCATATCACTGATATTGTAGCGTCTCATGACAATACGTTCCAGACCCATACCGAAAGCGAAGCCGCTGTACTTATCAGGATCAATGCCGCAGTTGCGGAGAACTTTCGGATGCACCATTCCGGCACCGAGTATTTCGATCCAGCCTTCACCTTTACACAGTCTGCAGCCGCGGCCTCCGCACGAAAAGCAGCATATATCCATTTCAGCTGACGGCTCTGTAAAAGAGAAATGATGAGGCCTAAAACGCGTAACAGTATCGCTACCGTAAAGTCTTTTGGCAAATAGGTCAAGAGTCCCCTTAAGATCGCTCATTCTGATATTTTTATCAATTACAAGGCCCTCGATCTGATGAAAAAGAGGCGAGTGAGTTGCATCTACTTCATCGGATCTGTATACACGTCCAGGTGCAATCACTTTTATAGGAAGCTGTGTAGTTTCCATGACATGCACCTGCACTGGAGATGTCTGAGTTCTCAGCAGTACGTTTTCAGTGATGTAAAATGTATCCTGTGTATCTCTTGCAGGGTGATCCTTAGGCATATTGAGCAGTTCAAAGTTATATTTGTCATATTCTACTTCGGGGCCAGAGGCTATCTGGAAGCCCATGCCGATAAAAATCTCTTTTATTTCGTCCAAGACATGGCTCAAAGGGTGTTTTTTGCCGAGCCTTCTGATCTTTCCGGGCATAGTTACATCTATCTTTTCGGATTTAAGCTTAGCCGTGATCTCGGCGTCGCTCAAAAACTTCTTTTTGTTTTCCAGTGCAGTTTCAATATCAGCTCTGACCTCATTGGCAAAAGCGCCGATAATCGGCCGTTCTTCTGCTGAAAGTGCGCCCATTCCGCGCAAAACGGAGGTGAGTTCGCCTTTTTTGCCTAAATACTTTACACGTATAGCTTCGATCTCTTTTAAATCCAAAGACTTATCAATGAGATCCTTGGCAGAAATACGTATCTGTTCAAGCGTTTCTTTCATTTCTATCTCTCCTTTAATAAAAAAAAACCGTCCCGATCAAGGGACGGAAAATAATGTCCGTGTTACCACCCAAGTTCCCGCAAGCGGGCACTCATTATCCGCTTAACGCGCGGTACGGCCAAAAGCTGCTCCGGTGCGAATATGACATCAGCTTCCGTTTTGTCGCGTCTTTCAGCCGATGAACGCGGCTCTCTTTAGCAGCAAAGCTGAGCTTTAAACACCTTCATTGCATTTAACACATAATAGCATATTATTTTTATAATTGCAAGAGTTTTTCTTGAAAATAATCATGCGCTGTGTTATCATAATTTTACATTGTTTTGGGAGTGATATTTGTGGATAAATATATAGAAATTTCAATCGCAAAAAAATTGACGCCGAAAGACAGAATTTTAAGTTTTGTTCTTCCGCTGCTGCCAATTCTTGTCAGCAGTTATATTCTCGTTGTTGTTATGTCATTGAGATTGACCCTGCTTTTGGCGAGTGCTGTTATTATATGCGCGGTATCATTATACGTATCTTACCGTATATATATGAGTTTTAATATCGACTGGGAGTATATTCTTGTAGATGATGAAATCAGGTTTACAAAAATAATAAATAAAACCAAAAGAAAAGAAATGATTACTGTGAACCTTCAGAAAACCGAAGCAGTTGCGCGAGTCGATGACAGGGAACATAATCAATATCTCAATAATCCCTCTTATAAAAAGTATATTTTTTCAAGCAATACTGGCAGACAGTGTTGGTTTATCGCTGCGGCTACTTCAAATGGACAGAGAACTTGTATTGTATTTGAGCCGGATGATAGAATGCTTGATACTATCCGTTTAACAGTAAAAAGTAAATTTTATAAATAATCAAAGGAAACACAATAATGATCTTGACTTCAGTTCAAATAAAAGCTGCCGACAGTCTTTACATGAAGAACAATGATATAACTGAATACCGCCTCGTTAAAATGGCGGCAGAAAGTATATATTCTTCTTTAATAAAATATGTTGATAGCATAGAAACAAAAAAGATACTTATCCTTTGCGGTAATGGTCTTAACGGGGCTGATGGCTGTGCGCTTGCCCTTATTTTGAAACAGTCGGGTGCAAGAGTATATCTGCTTTCAGCGGTAGACCGGAGTATGAACGGAACTACACAAAGTTATTATGATGAGTGTGTCGGTTCAGGTATTGAGGTTGTCACCGGAATTTCAGACGAATATGATGTACTGGTGGATGCGGTCTTTGGAATAAGCTTTCACGGCGGACTGGATTCTTCACTCGAAAAGCTGTTTATATCGGCGGCTGAGGTCAGTGCTTTTAAGGTCGCATTAGATGTACCAAGCGGAGTCTCGGCAGACAGTGCGTATGTCTGCAGCGGTGCTTTCAAAGCGGATCTGACCATTGCGGTATGCGCTAAAAAGCCGTGTCATTTGCTATACCCTGCCAAACATTACTGTAAAGATGTCACGGTCGCTGATATGAATTTCGGTCCGGAGATTTTCAATGAGATAAATCCGTATCTGTTTGAACTGAGCAACATCGATTACAAGTCGCTGATACATAAGCGAGATGACACTCTTCACAAGGGTGCTTTCGGCAGGGCAGGACTTATCGTCGGTTGTACATGCTACCGCGGAGCGGCAGTTCTTGCTGTCAAGGCTGCATTGAACTGCGGCGCCGGTATCGTCAGCGCGTTTGTACCGGATACTATTTACGGTTCTTTTGCCAGTGAATGCATAAGCGCAGTTATTAATCCTATGAAAAGTAAAAACGGAGGAATAGACGACAAATCATTGCTGCAGAAACTGGACGGCTGCACGGCTGTACTGTGCGGTAGCGGTCTGGGTCTTACTGACGGCGCTGTTAATGCGGTTAAAGCGGTAGCGTCAACTGATTTGAATGTAATATTTGACGGCGATGCAATTACTGTTATATCACGGGATCTGTCACTGCTTAAGCGTTCGGGGAATACCGTTATAACACCGCATATGGGAGAATTTGCACGTTTGTGCGGCAAAAGTATCGAAGAAATAAAAAGTCAGCGTATAACGCTTGCAATGCAGTTTGCTTCGCAAAACAGATGCGTACTCGTTTTAAAAGACAGTGTAAGCATTGTGGCACTACCCGATGGACGTGCGTTTATTCTTTCTGATCCCACTTCGGCTCTTTCAAAGGGCGGCAGCGGCGATGTACTGGCGGGAATGATATGCTCATTTGTAGCACAGGGTTACAGTCCGGCAGCGGCTGCTATCATTGCAGTGTCTTTGCATAACGCCTGCGGTCATGCTGCGTGCGATGAACTAAGTGCTTTTTGTGCTCTGCCTGAGGATTTTATAAAAATGCTTCCTTCACTTTTAAAATAGGTGATTAATATGAATATGATAAAAAGATGCTGGGCTGAGGTCTCTATTGATAACCTTTTGTCTAACCTTAGAAATATAAAA
>CALXGU010000082.1 GCA_944387905.1 uncultured Clostridia bacterium | reverse complement strand
AGACAAGTGTTCCGTTTTATCAAATAGCTCTTCGCGGATATGTAAATATGTCTGCAGAAACGATGAATTTATCATCTGAAGTTACCGAGCTTGAACTCAAATGCGCCGAATCAGGACTCAGCTTATACTATCAGCTTATGGATTCAGAATCAACGGAATTTCAAAACACGTCATTCACCGATTATTATGCATGCAGTTATGAAGATTACTTTGATATAATGGTCGAGACTTATGATAGAATGAAATCCGTATATGATGCTGTTGGTGTAAGCAGTATTGCAGATCATGAAATTTTTAGCGATACGGTCAGAATAACAACATTCTCCAATGGAGCTAAGGTATATGTGAATTACGGCCAAGAGAATGTAACAGTAAATGGTGTTGAAATTGCCGCCAGATCGTATACTGCAGTGGGAGGTGCTAACTGATGGCTGATGTTATAAATAACGAAGCGGTAAATCCTTCTGAAAATATCAATGATATAAATAACCAAGCTGAAGAAAAAAAAGAAAAGATAAAAAAGATAAAAATTAAAAAAGAAAAACCGGAAAAGCCGCAAAAAATAAAGAATAAAACTAAAAAGTTTAAAAATATATCTTATGAAAAAAAGCAGAGCTTTGTAGGATTTATGTTTACGCTCCCGTGGCTGATAGGTTTTCTGATGTTTTTCTTTATTCCTGCGATTAAATCAATAAACTTTTCTTTGTCGGATGTAAAAATATTTGAGAACTATGCAACAGAATGGAATAATTTTTATAATTATACAAGCATTTTGACAGGCGGTTCTACATATCTAAAAAATTTGGGAGCAACTTTTTTAGATTTGGCAATCAATGTATCCGTAATCCTTATTTTCAGTTTATTTGTAGCAGTTCTACTCAACAGAAAATTTGTAGGCCGAGGAGTCGCCAGAGCGGTTTTCTTCCTGCCGGTTATTGTCACGACAGGAGTCGTAATGACTGCATTTAACGGTGCGTCCGATACATCAGCTGTATTTGAAGGCGATGTGTCAAACGGAATAATGTTTACTACAATGAATGCTACCGAGGTATTGAACAGTCTTGGTCTGTCTGAACAAATTACAAAAGGAATGATAATGGTTTCTGACAGAATATTTGATGTAGTGTGGGATTCAGGTATCCAAATAATTCTGTTTTTAGCGGCTTTGCAGAGCATCTCACCTGCGCTGTATGAAGCATGCGACGTTGAGGGAGCAACGGCATGGGAAAGATTTTGGCTTATTACATTTCCGAGTGTATCGCCGATAATTCTTGTTAATATAGTCTATACCATTGTCGATACGTTCTCTGATCCTTCAAATCCGGTTTTGGCACAGATAGATAGTACTGTGAAAAACTCATTTAATTATGGCGGCGCTGCTGCTATGGTTTGGGTATATTTTATAATTATTCTTGCAATTATAGGCCTGATATTCCTGATTTGCAAACGTCTCATATTTTATACTGTTGAATAAGGAGGTGCGAGTAAGTGAATATAACAAAGTCAATTGTTTCGCAGTTTACCAAACATAAAGGTAAAAAAACCGATAAGCGTCTTTGGTTTAATATAATATCAAAGTTTATCGGAAAACTCGCCGCGTCTCTTATATTATTGGGGCTTGCATACGTTATACTATATCCACTCATTTATTGTATATCCCAGGCAATACGTCTGCCGTCAGATATGTATGATCCTCGCGTAATATATATACCGCGCAATTTTACATGGCAAAACTTTAAAGATGCATGGGATTTTCTTGATTATCCCAGAATATTTATGAACACATTGAATGTATCGTTGTGGCCTACACTTTTACAGCTTTGTACATGTGCTCTTGCAGGATATGGTTTTGCAAGGTTCAAATTTAAAGGTAAGGGTCTGATGTTTGGGCTGGTAATATTAACATTGATAGTACCGCCTCAGACAATTTCTGTTACAACCTATACTACTTTCCGTTATTTTGATCCGTTTTATGTTTCTTCGGGTTTAAACTTAATAGGATTGCTTCCTGAAAACTATATAGATATAACTGATACTATTTGGTCAGTTATTCTCCCTGCTTTGTTTGCAAGCGGACTAAAAAGTGGATTATTTATATTTGTTTACAGACAGTTCTTCCGCGGAATACCTAAGGAGCTTGAAGAGGCAGCATATATAGACGGATGCGGATTTTTCGGCACATTTTTGAAGATACTTGTGCCAAATGCAGTACCTGCATTTATAACGGTATTTTTGCTTAGTCTAGTGTGGTATTATAATGATTATTTTACAATACCGCTGTTCTTGCCGCAAACTGAAGTTTTATCAAGTTCTCTTAATCAGATGTTTATTAATATGACAACCGTTGGAGGACCATATGCCGGAGTGGATGTTTTGCTTGTATATCCTATCTGGCGTGCCGGTATAATATTGTATATTTTGCCGCTGTTAATAATTTTCTTGCTATTCCAAAGAAAGTTTACAGAGTCTATTGCAAGATCCGGTATAGTTGGATAAATAATATCAAAAAAATGAGCTTGTTTATTTACAAGCTCATTTTTTATTACAGTAAATAAAGAAAATACTACAATTGATGGTTTAACTTATCTAATGTGATTTATAAGAGTATTGCTGATTAGTGTTAGATTATAATTTACAACGGCAGAAACATAACTTGATATACTTCATACTTGTGTAATAAAGATTGATATATAAAAATTCATATTTCTTTTAAAGATAAAATCAATAAGATTGGCGATAATAAGCAAAGCATCTAAGGATCGTCCTGTTATTTTTCCGGGAGAAAGCCTTCAAAAATATAAATATCAAAGCTTTTGCTGATTTTTTTCAGTTGTTCTGAACTTGTAATAGTCCAGCCTGCACGTATGGCTCCAAGAAAAGAACAGATTTTTCTTGGGAAGGAATTGACATATTGTATATCATAAGAAATAAAATCCGGCCTTGATATCATATTGAGCATTAGCAGCGCTGCTGCTATTTTCAGGGCGTTTAATTTTGGCTGACGAAAAAAATCAGTTGACAGCTGGCCGCGGCAGATATCCGGACGATTTTTTCTGTACCAAAGCATAGCAAGCGGATTAAAAGATTGAACGATATACTTGCCATTATAATTTGAAAGCAGTTTATTAGCTGCTGTGCAGAGTTTATTATGGCTGATATCTGAACACTTAAACTCAATTATAAGTAAAGTTTTTCCGTTTATAACGTCCAGCACCTGCTCAAGTGTAGGAATATGTTCCTTAGTATCAAATAGCTCATATTCTTTAAGCTCATCATAAGAGGTGTTTTTTATTCTTTTGTTAACACCGCACGCGCGCATTAAAGTCTCATCATGAAATACAACCACTTTACCGTCCAGTGTCAAATGAATATCTATTTCAACAGCATATCCTAAGTCGACAGCTCTTTTAATCGCAGGCAAGGAATTTTCGGGTATGCCGCCTTTTAATGAGTGAAGACCGCGGTGAGCAGCATAGAGATTCTTGCATAAGTCCGCATTTGGATGTCTGCGCAGAGAAGGCGATATACAATACAGCATCAGCGCTATTAATGCCGCAAAAATTATAATAATCAACCAAAGCATTATTTAATCCTCATAAATATTTACATACCCGTCTGAAAAACAGACGGGTAATATTATTATTGACATGATTGTAAAAATTTAAGTTTGGTTTTATATGCCAAAAAATACAGTGGAATACTGACAGCAATGGCGGCAAAAACATCAAGAATAGAATGCTGCTTTACAAATACGGTTGAAAGAATTATGAGTACCATAAGTATAAAAGAAGACCAAACTATAATTTTTCTGTGTTTTGTTATTTTCTTGGATTTGGCTATTGCAATATGCATACCGATTGAATTCAGACAATGAATACTGGGTAGTACATCATATGGTGTATCTATATTTTGTAGATAACTGATTGCATCTATTAAAATATTGCTTCTGCCTAAAGTATCGTAATCCACACGAAGTTGCTGACAATTCGGGAAAACAGTATAAATCAGCAGGCATAAGGTCATCCCTGTATAAAGAAAGATACACATACGGACATATTCTTCACGCGAAGTCAGAAGCAGAAAAATATATCCTGCGGCGATATAGGCAAACCATAAAAAATACGGTATTACAAAAATTTCTGCAAATGGTATGTAATCGTCCAGTTGGCTGTGAATGACAGTTACGTCTTTTCTGGTAGGTGTGAATGTGTTCAAAAATGTAAAATACGGCATGTATAATAAAAAGTATAAAGTTAAAACTGCATGTTTATATTTTTTTATAATTGATTTAAATTTCTCCATTAGTTGAATTTATATACCCTTCTGACAATTTTATAAATAGCTTTTGAGACTTTTTTCCCTGTTTTTCCCGGCAAAGCCATAAAGAAAGCTTTTGAAAAATATCTGATTTTTTTATAAAGCTTGATATCTTTATCCTTAAGTCTTTGCCACAGATCAATAAATTTTTGATCGGACACTTCAGTATTGTCCAGAGCCAGAAGCGTTGAGGTAATTGTGTAAATAATGGAAAGATAATATACCATATATTTAGCAAGTTTAGGAGATTGCTCTTTTATACTGTTGATATCGTGCTCATCCAAAAGCATGTTTGTGATTTTAATTTGCTGATCGATACGTCCTATCATGACCTTTTCATTAACAGACTGATCCGATCTACCGATATAATATCTATAAAAATCAACATTCAGGTAAAACATTTTTTTTACGTAGGGCAAGGGATGGTAAAGGACAAGATTATCTACATAAAAAGTATGTTCGGGCAGAACCAAACCGCAGTCTCTGAGTAATTGAGTGCGATATGTAACTGAATGCATAATTATATATCTAATAGGATCGATACGTATCATATCCTGCCAATCAAATACTTTATTCTCTGGAAATACACCGGTGTAAGAAATTATATTTTTTTTGCCGTCTTCCACATGCTCATAGACATAATTAGTAATAAGCATATCGAGCTGAATATCAGAAGAGACAAACATTCTCAAAGCAGTCAAAACAGCTTCCAGAGCCTTTGAGTCAACCCAGTCATCGGAATCAATAACTTTAAAATATAGACCTGTAGCATATTTTAGCCCAGTATTAACGCCTTTTCCATGACCGCCGTTTGTTTGATGTACGACTTTGATGATATCAGGGTGTTCTGTTTCGAGTCTATCTGCGATACTTGCAGTATTATCAGTTGAACCGTCATCGACAATAATTATTTCGATATCAGAATCATTGTTGATAAGCAGCGAATTCACGCATTTTTCCATATAATCTTGTGAGTTGTAACACGGTACAACAAATGATATTATTTTCATTGTTAAACTCCATTTAAAAGCAAATGATGTTAATTAAATATATAAATAATTATAACATCATAAATATTAAAAAGCAATAATTATGACTAATATATTATTTAAGTAATACAAAAAGCCGCAGAAGTTGACAACGCGGCTTTTATAGTTTATTGGTTATGACGGCTTAATTCAGATTATCAATAAAAGTATTGGTAAAATCATTTAAAGCGTTAAAATCCATAGCGGAGATATAAAATTTTTCCAGCATATCGTGTTTGGCTTTGATTTCCGACAAAGCAATAGAGGCATGGTCAGTAAGTTCGCGTATGGTTTTTCTTGCGAATGTAATTTTGTTTTTGTTATTTGAATAAAAATCTTTGTCAATGTAATTTTTAGAGAAGAGCTTTTTTATTATTTTATGGTCATCAAGCTGCGGCGAAAAGATGTGGCCGCCGGCGATAAAGCCGAGTCTGAGTTGAGGGATTATGACCTGTTCAAGCTTTTTATCCGGAGACAGCGGAGAATGAATAAGCATAGTATTATATCCAAGCTTATTAAAGAAAACAGCTGTCTTATTTAAAAAGAATCCTGAGATTCCTGCAAAATCTTCGATTACGATATATTCACTGCAGAGAGTATCGGTAGTCTTGCTATATGTTATAATACCGTCTTTGGAAAAAGCAGACAGCAGTCTGTTGGAAATAACAGGTTTAGAAGAAATAGGAGAAACAGCATTTTGCTTAATTATTTTTTTGATATGAGAGGTGATCTTTTCATAGTCAGTATTGCTTTCGATAAGTAAAGAAATCCAATTTTCCACGCTGCCTGCGGCCTTCAATAGGCTGTATACCGGTTTGTATGCCGCAGAAATTTCAGTAAAAAGCTGTTTGATTTGTTGTCTGTTATCAACCAGTTTGTTTTCATCCCAGAACTTACTAAGATCGATAAAAGATTCATATGCTCCCGGTAAGCTCATTTCATATGCATGCGGAGATGTGGCATCTATTACAGAAATGCTTTTTTCTTTTATTTGAACTCCGTCAAGGCTGTCGGGATCGCTTGAGCAGTGTATGCGTTCGACGGTCAAGCCCGAATCCGCAAATTTGTCGGCTATTTTTTTCATAAAAGTACTTTTGCCGGTGCCGGGTCCGCCTTTAATTAAATATACTCGGTTTAATGAAGGATCACGTACCAGCTCGTCAAAGTAGGAAAAAAATCCTTTTTCTGTATTGGCAGCAGTAAATGTATCGTAAGTCATAAATCCCCTTTTCCTTTCCGGCTGAAGCCGTTATTGCCTGTAAGTATCGGCACAAAATTCAAGCAAGTTTATATGTATTAAAATTGCCCTCTGTTTTTATAATATATCAAAAAAAAGAAAACGTTACACACAATGACTTGTCTTCTTGCCGCGGCAAATAAAAAAGCCCTGAAAAACTCAGGGCTGAATAAGTTCAGTACGGTTAAAATTAACTGTAGATTTTGATAATGCAGTCAGCAGCATC
>CALXGU010000081.1 GCA_944387905.1 uncultured Clostridia bacterium | reverse complement strand
CGACCCTCCTCATCCTTCTTCCTGATGTTTGCATTCACGCAGTATATCGTTACATACAAGGCTTATGGGAAGCGGCATATCCTTTTCTGTATAGGTCGCGGCAAAGCCGCCGCCCAGATCCAATACTTTAACCGGATATCCGGCTTTTTCTATTTCGGCTATAAACTCCATTATCTTGCGTATTCCGGCTATAAACGGGTCTATGCCGAATATCTGACTGCCGATATGTATGTGTATGCCCTGAAACTGAAGGTACCGGCATTCAGATATTTTCTTTATCATACCGAGTATGCACTCACGTTCATATATTGATACACCGAATTTACTGTCTATATTGGCGGTGATGATATACTGATGAGTGTCTGCCTCTATACCGGGATTTACTCTTACTATAACGGGAGTGTTCTTTTTCATTTCCGTTGCGGCGCGGATGACCTCATCCAATTCCATAGCGCCGTCGATTATTATACTTCCCACTCCGTACTCTATTGCGGTCCTGATTTCGCGGGGTGTTTTATTGTTGCCGTGAAAAACTATCTCCTGCATCGGAAAGGCCGCGTGCTTTGCGGCCTCAAGCTCGCCGCCGCTTACAACATCAAGTCCGCAGCCCGCAGCTTTGACAAGCTCCAGCATCGCCGTACAGGAAAACGCCTTGCTTGCATATATCACCTGTGTCTCAAATTCGCTGTGAACAAAGCTCGTTTTAAACTCTTCCAGGCGTTTTTCAAGCGTCCCCTGGTCAAATACCATGAGCGGTGTGCCCATTGCCTCTGCAAGCGCTTTAGCGGAAACACCGCCGATCGTCAAAATTTCATTCATATTTTACCTCATTGAATAAAAATATCAGTAAGACGCATACCTTACTGATATAATAATAGCTATTCAGAAGGATAGCGACAATACGGTCAAAACGTTTTTTGAAATCATGTCAGAACGATGTATAATACCACTCTGCCTCTCATTTTCCCGCGCCTCTATCTCATTATGCATATTATAAAATCATATTACCGTATTGTCAAGCAATTTAATAAAAAGCGCATTTTAAACAAAGGCTTGCATATAATTCAAGATTTAACTTGCAAGTTGTATAAATAATAAGTATAATCATTATAGTATTCATCACCGGAGGATAAGGCATGGAGCTCAAGGATTACAGAATCGCCCTGCACAGGGCTGCGGAGACGGGACAGTATCTGCCCAAAACGCAAAAAATAATAACCGCATGTCTTGAAAAGCTCTCCTGCTCACTGGAGTTTCCGTGGGAGAGCGCGGTTGCTGCTTATTTTGATTTCGGATTTGACGGCACTATTGCTCTCAGAGCCGATATGGACGCGCTGCCCGTATCGGAAAAAACAGGACTTGAGTATTGCTCAGACGATAAAAACACCATGCATGCATGCGGGCATGACGGGCATATGGCGATGCTTCTTGATATTGCTGAAAGGCTGGACTGCCGGGATATAAATCCTTCTCAAAACGTACTTTTGATTTTTCAGCCGGCAGAGGAGACAACAGGCGGCGCTAAACCGATCCTGGACACGGGTATCTTTGAAAAATACAGAGTAAAAGCTGTTTTCGGAATGCATTTGATCCCGGATCTGCCCAAATCACAGCTATTCACCAGAAACGGAGCCATGATGGCAAAGAGCTGCGAGATAACAGTCAGTATCACGGGGGCCTCTGTACATATCGCAAAATATAAAGAGGGCGCCGACACACTGGCCGCCGCCGCTTTCTATTTAACAAATATATACCGTCTGACAGATGAGCTCAAAGAAATAAACTACAAACTTCTTCGTTTCGGCAAAGCACGGAGCGGAAGCGTGAGAAACGCTGTCAGTGCGTTTTCCTGTCTGGAAGGAAGCCTGAGATGCTTTGACGAAAATGATTACGACGTGCTTTACGGTATTGCTTTAGAAACCGCTCGGCTTACAGACCAAATCTACAAAACAAACACGACCGTCACGGTAAATGAGGGATATCCCCCGCTTATAAACGACGGCGCGCTTGTGTCCCGGCTCTCCGAGATTCTGCCTTTAAAACAGCTGCCGGAGCCGAGAATGATAACTGACGACTTTTCATGGTACCTAAAGAAGGTGCCGGGAGCATATATTTTTCTCGGTACGGGAACCGGCATCGAGCTGCATTCCGACAAATTTGACTATGATATCTCAGTGCTCGAGACAGGAGTCGCGGCATACAAAAAAATCATAGAGAATTTATGAAGCCCTCAAGACGGTCAAGCCCCGTTTTGAGTGCTTGCTTACTATAACAGTACGATATGCGCACGTACCCGTCACAGCCAAAACAACTGCCGGGAACAAGGCAGAGTCCCGCCTGCTCTATGAGTCGGGTACAAAATTGTTCCGACGGCATATCGAATTTCGATATTGAAGGGAATATATAAAATGCGCCGTTCGGCTTTTGATATTCAAGTCCCATCGCATCAAGACGCCTGCAGGCATAATCACGTCTTTTGCGGTATTCATCACGCATAGCGCCTGTATCCTCAACCAGTGCACGCATGCACGCGTCCATTACAAATGATACACCTGATACCACCGCAAGCTGATGGATTTTTTTAATCGCGTTTATAACTGCAGAGTCTCCCATAAGATATCCCGCGCGCCAGCCTGTCATGGCATACGGCTTTGAAAAGCTCTGCACTATAAGCGTACGTTCATACAGCCGGGGATAATCGGATACTGACGGTACCGAACGAATGTACGACAGGTCTCTGTAAACTTCATCGCTTATTATAAAAATCGGCATTTCTCCAACAGCTCGGCAAACAGAATCAAGCGACGATCCGGTATACACGGTACCTGTGGGATTATTGGGTGAATTCAATATTATTGCCTTCGTTTTTTCCGTTATAAGCGCCGAAATATCCTCATATCTTATTTGGAAACTCGTTTTTGAGGTATCGTAAAAAACACATTCTGCACCGCAGAATTTTACTATCTGCTCGTACAGTCCGAAAGCAGGGACGGGAATTATCACCTCGTCCCCGGGATTCAGTATCCCGCAAAGCGCAGTAAACAGCGCCTCCGTCGCGCCGATAGTAAAAATTATGTTTTTACTTTTATAGTTTCTACCGTTT
The DNA here is from genome assembly GCA_944387905.1 of uncultured Clostridia bacterium. Lineage (GTDB taxonomy): Bacteria > Bacillota > Clostridia > Oscillospirales > QAKW01 > RGIG9041. The sequence goes on along the minus strand of CALXGU010000081.1, from coordinate 3,837 downwards.
TTCTCCTCAAAATCCGCAATAGCCTCCAGCAGTTCAGCTGTGCCTGCGTTGGGAGGATAATGTGTCCTGCCGTTTTCAAGTGCATAAACCGCCGCATTTTTTATCGCGTCGGGAGTATCAAAGTCAGGCTCGCCTATCGACAGGCTGACACAGCCCTGCGTTTTCAAGGCGAGTTCACTGAACCGGCGTATGCCGGAAACCGGTATGTCGGAAAGTCTTTTATTCAGTTTAAGTTCCATATTTTCTCCTAAAAACGGGCGGTAAAACCGCCCGTTTTTTATTATGATAAATCTGCAGGAGTAAAGTCGGCGCCGCGGCAGAATTTTAAGTAATTAAGCGCATGCAGCTGACCTGTCATCTCCCAGTCTTTTCTGTACACCGGATCATGAAAGCCCTCTATGCAGATATCACTGTCATATCCGTTCTTATACAGCCAGAAAAATATATCGCGCCAGTTATTGTCGCCAAAGCCCGGAAAACGATGATACACAAACGTATCTTTTCCGAGTATGCCGAATCGTTTTATCGCATCGTGGTCTATTGTTGCGTCCTTGCCGTGTATATGCAGAATTCTGTCCTTATACTGCTTTAACTGCGGCATGGGGTCAATAAGCTGAACCATCTGGTGAGTAGGCTCCCATTCAAGACCGAGATTTTCATCGGGTACGGCATCAAACATCATATCCCACGCCATAGGATTGAATCCTATATTGCAGGTGGCTTTTTGCCAGGTCCCGCCCATCGGACAATTCTCGATGACAAGTTTAAGACCCTTGTCAGCAGCACGCTTTGCCAGCTCCGAAAACACCTCTTTGAAACGCGGTATCGACGCCTCTACCGGCTCGCCGTCAAGCGCGCCCGCAAACGTTCCGACAGTCGTCGCTCCGAACAACTCCGCGCTGTCTATCACATATTTAAGGTTTTTATAATGACTCTCGTTTGTAAGAGGATTACAGTAAAGACCCAATGTGGTTATTTTCTTTCCGCTGTCGCCAAGTATTTCCCGGCAGTCCTGGGCTATTTTTTCAAGATCCGCATTATTGAGCTCCATATGCCAGTTGAGTTGGAATGTTTCAAACCCATATTTGACAAACTCTGAAAGCTGCTGTCTGTATTTACCGCCCTGAACTATTGTTCCTATTTTTATCTGTTCCATTTCAGCACCTCCTGTTGATAACAAAATTATATAATATTTGTCAACTTTTAGATATCTGATATTTGTCAATAAATATCAATTATTTGTCATATCGCATATTTTTTTGTATTTTTCGAAAGCCGTCTCAAAATCACGCTCGTTTTCAGGCAAATAATGCTGTATCGGGAAAGAATCGGCTATTATCCTGCGTGCGTCTTCTATAGTTTTTATATACCCCAGCGCCATAAACTGAGTCACGATATTTCCTATAACTGTCGCCTCGACGGGCCCGGCCGTAACCGGTACGCCGCAGGCGCCTGCCGTAAGCCGGCACAAAAGCGTATCTTTTATTCCTCCGCCGACCATATGTATAGTCTCAAATTTCATGCCGCATATTTTTTCCATGTTCTTGAAAGCGTCTCTGTACTTTAATGCAAGCGAACAGTAAATACACTGCATTATCTCACCGACCGTCTGCGGTACTTTCTGTCCCGTCTCACGACAGAACTGCGCAACTCTTGCGGGTATATCCCCGGGCGGTGAAAAGCGTGTATCGTCTACATCGATTATACTTTCAAACGGCTTGCACTCACAAGCGAGCTCCTCCAATTGCGCAAAGCTGTAGTCCTTGCCCTGACGTTTCCAGTGACGGCGGGATTCCTGTATCAGCCAGAGTCCCATTATATTTTTCAAGAATCGTACAGAACCGTTATATCCGCCTTCATTTGTGAAATTCGCGTTCATTGCGGCTTCTGATATATTCGGCTTGTCGAGCTCAGTGCCCAGCAGGCTCCATGTACCGCAGCTGATATATGCTATGTTCTTTTTATTTGAAGGAACTGCTATGACGGCGCTTGCAGTATCATGCGATGCGACAGATACAACTTTTGCCGGCTTTATCATCAACTCGCTGCACAAGGCATCGGTAATATCTCCCAGCACAGTACCCGGCATTTTTATATCGCACATAAGGCTGGTATCTATACCAAGAAAATCAAATATTTCCCTGTCCCATTCACGCGTGTTCACATTCATAAGCGACGTAGTTGACGCCATGGTAAAATCCGCAGATTTCTTGCCGCAGAGAAAATAATTGAAAATATCGGATATCAACAGTATTTTTCCGGCATTGTCAAGTATATATCCCTTATTCTTTTTCATATTATAAAGCTGAAAAACAGTATTAAAGGCTATTTTCTGTATACCCGTGATGCAGTAAAGCTTTTTAAACGGAAACTTCTCCAAAAACTCTTTTTCCGCTTTTTCAAATGCGAGATCTCTGTAATGCAGCGGGTTTGACATCAGACTGCCGTCTTTATCCAATACGCCGAAGCTGACTCCCCATGTATCTATACCGATACTCTGATATGTCTCAAACTCCTTTGCTTTTACAAGGCCGGTTTTTATCTCATGCCACAGCCGCAGAACATCCCAGTAGTATTCTTGACCTACAGTCACCGGATCGTTTGAAAAACGATGTATCTCTTCTATTTTAATTTTGCCGTCATCAAGCGTGCCAAGCATAGCTCTGCCTGATGAAGCTCCAAAGTCATATGCTAAAACATTGTTTTTCATGACATCACCTCTTACTTAAATTTGAGTTTATTATAGCGTATAATGCGTTTTTTGTAAACAGATTTATAAAGTTTTGTAATTGACTTTAAATATCTATAATAGTATACTTATTATAATAATATTTTTGGGACGGTAAAAATGACAGACACAATCAAAGAAATCGATGCCAGAGCAATGGATGCCTGTGCGGAAAGTTTCAGATCGATAGATAATATTTCTCATTATTGCACCGAAAAGGTTTTAAACGCGTTTTCCAAGCAAAAAATAAGTGAAGCACATCTCCACGGCTCGACAGGATACGGATATACGGATATAGGCCGCGATGCGCTCGATAAGGTTTATGCAGACGCATTTGAATGCGAAGATGCGCTAGTACGTCCTCAGATCATATCCGGTACGCATGCGCTTACAATCGCTCTGTTCGGCATGCTGCGTCCCGGTGACTGCCTGATGTCTGTAACGGGCAGTCCATATGATACTCTGTATGATGTAGTCGGAATAAACAAAGGCACAGGCAGCCTTAAAGAATACGGGATAGACTATATCGAAGTTCCGTTTGAGAACAGTGAATTTGATATTGATAAAATCAAATTTCATCTGCAAAACAAAAGCGTAAAGCTTGTATTCATTCAGAAGTCCAAAGGTTATCTCAACCGCCGTACTCTGTCATCCGAACAGATCGGAGAAATAACACGCATCATCAAGACCGCAAGACCGGACGTCTATGTCATGACCGACAACTGCTACGGCGAGTTCTGCGAAAAGCACGAGCCTGTATATTACGGAGTAGACCTGATGGTAGGATCTCTGATAAAAAACGCAGGCGGCGGTCTGGCTAAGACCGGAGGTTATCTTGCAGGTACTCACGAATGTATAGAGCGCTGCTCATACAGGCTGACCTGTCCCGGTATCGGAAGGGAAAGCGCTGCCACAGGCGATTATCTAAAAGATTTCTATCAGGGATTTTTTATGGCGCCTCATACTGTGGCGCAGGCACTGAAAACTGCTGTTTACTGCGCCAATGTATTTAAAAGTATCGGCTATGCTGTAAATCCTCTGCCGGACGAAGACAGATACGACATAATCCAGACCGTTTCGCTCAACTGTGACAAAGCTCTTATCGCATT
>CALXGU010000080.1 GCA_944387905.1 uncultured Clostridia bacterium | reverse complement strand
GAAAAAACGGCATTTATATATGTTCGTCTATCTCGCGACGATGAGTTGGAAGGTGAAAGCTACAGTATCAGCAACCAAAAGAAGTTGCTAACAAAAGTGGCGAAAGAAAAAGGATATACCAACATCGTTATATTCTGTGATGATGGAATATCCGGTGTTACAATGGACCGTCCCGATTTTAACAGAATGTTAGAGCAATTAAAACTCGGGAAGGCGGCTGCGGTATTTGTAAAAGACTTATCTCGACTCGGAAGAAACTATATTGAAGTCGGCAGACTGACAGAAGATTTTTTCCCGTCACTGAACGTTCGCTTAGTTGCGGTATCAGATAACGTTGATACGCAGGAAGGCGAAAATGAACTTACCCCTATACGTAATTTGTTCAATGAATGGTACGCAAGAGACATCAGCAAAAAGCGCCGTATGAGCAATAAAGTTAAGGGTGGCTCCGGTATTCCGTTAAGTCCACCGCCTTATGGATATATCAAAGATCCGGACAATCCTTTTAGATGGATAGTTGATAAAGAGGCGGCTTTAGTGGTAAAAAAGATATTTGCAATGGCTATGAGTGATATGGGTGTTGAGGAAATTGCAGTTGCATTAACCTTAGAAAAGATTCTTACACCTGTTGAATACGCCAGAAGCAAAGGAATTCGCAAAGCCGGAGGAAAAGGACAACAAAAAACTACCGATCCGTACCATTGGAATAAGTCCACTATTCGCAATATTCTTGCTCGTCAAGAGTATTGCGGTGATGTTATCAACTTCAAGACCTATTCGGTTTCTTACAAAAATAAGAAACGGCACGCAAACAATCCTGATGACATATTAGTGTTCAAGGATGTCCACGAGCCAATTATAGACCGAACAACATTTGAAACAATACAGTTAAAGCGTGGCAATACCCGAAAGCGTAAAACATTCGATGGAGAAAAGAATATGTTTTCAGGATTGCTTGTATGCCCGGAGTGTGGCAGTAATTTGAATTATCATTTCAATCAGAAAAACCCCAGTATTAAATATTTCAATTGTACAGGCCATAATCAAGGTAAGCGTAAAATATGCTCAACTACACACTACATAAGAGTGGATTTCTTAGAGCAGGTTGTCTTGGGAGAAATTCGAAGATTAACCCGTTTTGCTTGTCATCACGAAGAGTCGTTTACTAAAGCGGTTAGCGATTATTCAAAACAGGCTCTTGATTTTCAGTTGGAGGCAAGGCAAAGCGAACTTAAAACCTTATTGGCAAGAGATAAAGAGTTGGACCGATTATTTGAACGATTATATGAGGATAACGTGTCCGGCAAAATCTCTGATGATAGGTTTAAGAAAATGTCCATGAAATACGAGGAAGAGCAGAAAGAAATAACCGAGAGAATGACCAGTATTCGCAACCTGCTTGATGATTTATCGGGAAAAGCAATTACAACCGATAAATTTATAGCAGCAGTAAAAAAATATACGAGAGTCAAGAAACTGACTGCTCGTATGCTTAATGAATTGATAGATCATATTGAGGTTTATCATGCAGAAATAATTGATGGCGTTAAAACACAGAAAATAACCATTTATTATAACTGCATAGATTCTATTGAAATTCCAGAGGATTTGCCAATCGCTGCTCCGGAAGTTACATTACAAACTCGTAAGGGTGTTGTTGTAAGCTATCAGTCCAACTCTATAGTAGCGGCAGTATAAAAAGTCAACAAATTGCAATATGTTATAATGCCGAAGTTAAGAAATATTTCATCAGGTGTAACATCTGTCAGCGCAGAAAAAAGCAGGATGTCCTTATAAGAAACTGAAATCCTATAAGGGCACCCTGCATGGTCGGAGTGACAGGATTCGAACCTGCGGCATCTTGGTCCCAAACCAAGCGCGCTACCAACTGCGCTACACCCCGTTGAACATTTACGTTTTCGTAAAATAAAGCAAGCTCTTTTCGGTCAAATGTGTTACAACACTTGTTTTCCGTCTGCAGCTTTCAATAGTATAACATATACTTATTTATTTTTCAATTATTAATTAAAAATATATTATCTGATTTACACAGATATTTATAAAAAACATCTTCCCAAAGCAGCAATACCCGGCATTTCAAACATGCCGGGTACTGTTTGCTTATCAGTATTTTTTATTCAAGACCTTTTTCAGATACTGGCCGGTATACGACTCCTTTATCTGTGATACCTGCTCAGGCGTACCCAGCGCTATCACCTGTCCTCCGCCGTCTCCGCCTTCCGGGCCTAAATCAACTATATAATCCGCCGTTTTTATAACATCAAGATTATGCTCGATAACAATAACGGTGTTGCCGGCATCGGTAAGTTTTTGCAGTACTTCTATCAGCTTATGCACATCAGCGGTATGCAGGCCGGTCGTAGGCTCGTCCAGAATATAAACTGTCTTGCCGGTAGGCCTTCGCGCAAGCTCAGTGGCAAGCTTGACGCGCTGAGCCTCTCCGCCTGACAAGGTAGTAGACGACTGACCTATCTTTATATATGACAAGCCGACATCATAAAGCGTCTTGAGCTTACGGTATATCTTAGGATGATTTTCAAAAAATATCATTCCTTCCTCAACCGTCATATCCAAAACATCTGCTATTGACTTGTCCTTATACTTGACCTCCAGTGTCTCACGATTATATCTTTTGCCCTTACATACATCGCACGCGATATATATATCAGGCAGAAAATGCATTTCTATCTTGACTATACCGTCGCCCTGACATGCTTCGCATCTGCCGCCGCGCACGTTGAAAGAAAACCGTCCCGAGCTATATCCGCGAGCTTTAGCTCCGTTTGTCGACGCGAACAGATCTCGTATATCAGTAAACACAGACGTATAGGTCGCAGGATTTGAGCGCGGTGTGCGTCCGATAGGTGACTGATCTATATTTATAACCTTATCCAAATACTCAACGCCGTCTATACCGTCGCACTTTCCGGGTATGGTCCTTGCTCTGTTAAGGTCACGCGCAAGCGTCTGATAAAGAATCGAATTAATAAGTGAGGACTTGCCGCTCCCTGACACTCCGGTTACACACGTCATTACACCCAGCGGGATATTCACGTCAATATTTTTAAGGTTGTTCTCCTTCGCGCCGCGTATAGTGATATAGTTTCCGTTTCCCTCACGGCGCAAAGCCGGCACTTCGATTTTCTTTTTGCCCGAAAGATACTGTCCCGTAATCGACTCCTTGCAGGCTATTATATCTTTTGCGCTGCCCTGTGCCACAACATACCCGCCGTGTATACCTGCACCCGGACCTATATCCACTATATGGTCCGCGGCAAGCATGGTATCCTCATCGTGCTCTACCACAATAAGCGTATTGCCCAGATCCCTGAGCATTTTCAAAGTACTTATAAGCTTGTCATTATCACGCTGGTGCAAACCTATAGACGGCTCATCAAGAATATATACAACTCCCGTAAGACACGAGCCTATCTGGGTCGCAAGCCTTATTCTCTGACTTTCTCCGCCGGAAAGAGTGCCTGCACTTCTGGACAGCGTCAAATAGTCAAGACCTACATTCCTTAGAAATTCCAGACGGTTTTTTATCTCCTTTACCACTCGGCGTGCTATCATTTCTTCTTTTTCAGTGAGCTCAAGACCATCGAAAAAATCAAGCAGCTTCAGAACAGACAAATCAGTGATTTCACTGATATTTTTATCCGCAACAGTAACCGCAAGTACATCGGGACGCAGTCTGGATCCCTTGCATGCCGGGCACTTGCTTTCACGCATAAGCGCCTCAATTTCCCTGCGCATAAAATCACTGCTCGTCTCTCTGAACCGACGCTCAAGATTAGGGATCACTCCCTCGTACGCAGATTCATAATTAACGCTGCCGAAAGACGAATTTCGCTGCATTTTTATCTTTTCTCCGCCGTTTCCGTACAGGATTATATTCAGTATTTTGTCATCAAGATCGCAAATCGGCGTATCAAGTGAAAACTTATAATGCTTTGCAAGAGAGCTGAAATACATTTTGGCGACGCTGTCTCCGAAAGGAGAATTCCAGCCCGAGGCTTTTATCGCGCCCTCGTTTATCGACTTGGTTCTGTCGGGTATGACAAGATCCAGATCCAGCTTCAAAAGATACCCCAGTCCGTCGCACTCGGGACACGCACCGAACGGAGCGTTGAAAGAAAACATTCTCGGATTCAGCTCTTCAATAGAAAAATCATGATCGGGACAGCTGTAATTCTGCGAAAACAGCATCTCCTCTCCGTCTATGATCTGAGCTATGACAAGACCTTTTGCATGATGCAGAGCAGTCTCTACGGAATCAGTCAGGCGCCGGCGTACCTGGGGCTTTATTACAAGCCTGTCCACAACTATTTCTATATTATGCTTTTTATTCTTTTCAAGCGGTATCTTTTCCATCAAATCATACATGATACCGTCTGCCCGCACCCTTACAAATCCCGACTTGGACGCGTCTTCAAACAGTTTTGTATATTCGCCCTTGCGATTGCGCACCACAGGCGCGAGTATACTGAGCTTTGTGCCCTCCGGCAGAGCAAGTATTTTATCGACTATCTGATCCACTGTCTGCTGCGATATCTCCCTGCCGCATACGGGACAGTGAGGCTTTCCTATCCTTGCATATAAAAGCCTGAGATAGTCGTATATCTCAGTCACTGTCCCGACAGTGGAGCGCGGATTTTTTGATGTGGTCTTCTGATCTATGGAAATAGCCGGAGACAAACCCTCTATCTCATCAACGTCAGGTTTTTCCATCTGCCCTAAAAACATACGCGCATATGAGGACAGGCTTTCCACATATCTGCGCTGACCCTCGGCATATATGGTATCAAACGCCAGCGATGATTTTCCGCTGCCGGAAAGACCGGTAAAAACTATCATTTTATCTCTGGGTATGGTAAGATCGATGTTTTTCAGATTATTTGTTCTGGCGCCTTTTATTTTTATATAGTTATTTGCCATTAGTTTTTTCTCCCCGAAGTTTTGCTATCTTATCGCGCATCATGGCGGCATATTCAAATTCAAGCAGACGTGCCGCCTCACGCATTTGCTTTGTATATTCCGCTATCAATCTGTCACGGTCCTTTGCCGAAAGCTTTTTATTATCGTCAGGCTTTTGAGCTTTGGATATCTCAAGTACCGAGCGTACATCCTTTTTGATGGATTTGGGCGTGATACCATGCTGTTTATTGTATTTATCCTGTATGGTGCGTCTGCGGTTTGTCTCTTCGATAGCGCGTTCCATTGAATCGGTAACGCGGTCGGCGTACATTATAACCTCTCCGTGTTCATTTCTGGCAGCGCGTCCGATAGTCTGGATAAGAGATGTCTCTGATCTGAGAAAGCCCTCTTTATCCGCGTCAAGTATCGCGACAAGCGACACCTCCGGTATATCCAGACCCTCTCTGAGCAGATTTATTCCGACAAGCACGTCAAATTCGCCCATACGCAGATCACGTACAAGTTCCATACGCTCGATAGTATCTACATCATGATGCATATACCGGACCTTGACACCCATGCCTTCAAGGTATGCAGTAAGGTCCTCCGCCATGCGCTTTGTCAGAGTGGTTATAAGCACCCGCTCGTTTGCATCAGCGCGCTTACGGATCTCAGACAAAAGATCGTCCATCTGTCCCTCAACGGGTTTTACGGTTATAAGCGGGTCCAGAAGTCCGGTAGGCCTTATCACCTGTTCGGCTATATTCCCGCTGCGCTCTGTCTCAAATTTGGAAGGTGTGGCGCTCACATACAGGACCTTGTCCAGCTTGGTCAGAAACTCATCAAAATTCAACGGACGGTTGTCAAACGCACTGGGAAGTCTGAAACCGTAGCGCACAAGACTCTCCTTGCGCGAACGGTCGCCACCGTACATCCCCCTTACCTGAGGCACCGTGACATGCGACTCGTCGATTATCATTAAAAAATCTTTAGGAAACAAGTCAAAAAGCGTATACGGCGTGCTGCCCGGCGCACGGTTGCTGAAAATGCGGGAATAGTTCTCTATCCCGGAACAAAATCCAAGCTCTTTGAGCATCTCTATATCATACAGTGTACGCTGTTCTATACGCTGTGCCTCTATAAGCATATTGTTGTCGTTGAAATATTTTATACGTTCCGTAAGCTCCGCTTTTATCTCCTTTACCGCTCTGTCTATCCTGTCTGCAGACGTAACATAATGAGACGCGGGATAAACAGCGACATGTGACAATACGGCTATAAGCTCGCCTGTTATATGATTTATCTCGCAAATACGCTCTATCTCATCGTCAAAAAATTCAACGCGTATCACCTTATCGGAAGAGGAGGCGGGGAAAATTTCGAGCACATCTCCGCGCACGCGGAATTTATTGCGTGAAAAATCTATATCATTCCGCTCGTAGCGTATAGATACAAGCTGTGAAATGACCTCATCACGGTCCTTTTTCATACCGGGGCGCAGGGAAATGACAAGACTCTTGTATTCCTCCGGATCTCCCAAGCTGTAAATGCATGAAACAGACGAAACTATAATAGTATCCGGGCGTTCAAGCACCGAAAAAGTAGCGCTGTGGCGCAGCTTATCAATTTCATCGTTGATAGAGCTGTCCTTTTCAATATAGGTATCAGACGCGGCTATATATGCCTCCGGCTGATAATAATCATAATATGAGACAAAGTATTCAACCGCATTTTCGGGGAAAAATTCCTTAAGTTCCGAGCATAGCTGCGCTGCAAGTGTTTTATTATGCGCCAGCACAAGCGTCGGACGCTGGACTCTTTCGATGACATTAGCCATTGTAAAGGTTTTGCCCGAACCGGTAACGCCTAAAAGAGTCTGTTCCTTTATTCCGTTCTCTATGCCGCGGACTATTGAATCTATTGCCTGCGGCTGGTCGCCCGTCGGCTTAAATTCACTATGCAGTATAAATTTATTCAATCGGACACCCCCGCTCAATTTTCAGATATCGTATAATTATATCATATAT
>CALXGU010000079.1 GCA_944387905.1 uncultured Clostridia bacterium | reverse complement strand
CGCAAAGGTATTGATTGAAAAAATCTTTAAATACGTAAACGGGGATCCTGAAATATTCCATGAATTTTATGAATATCATATCGATATCTACAACAAAAACGGTCTGCATGGCGTCAAGCCGTACAGCGGGATCGGCGAGCTTTTAGACGCACTGTCTGCACGCGGGATCAAAACCGCCGTTTTGTCAAACAAGCCGCATTTGATAGTAACTGACGCCTGCCGCGAATTTTTCAAAGGCAAGCTTGATCTGGTATACGGACAGCGCGAAAATATACCTATAAAGCCCGATCCTTACATGGTACATGAAATAGCGGAACAATTCTCGGTCAGAACCAATCAGTGCATTTACTGCGGCGACAGTGATGTTGACATCAAGACCGGAAAAAACTCCGGTGCATTGGCTTTAGGCGCGTCATGGGGATTTTACGGAGACAGCAAGTTCAAAGACGCAGACGGGATACTTAAAGTTCCGTCTGATATGCTGGATTATATTGACTTATAATTTTTAAAAAAACAAGCCCTTTCGTTGATATTACGAAAGGGCTTGTTTTTTTACCACTGGATCTGCCAGCGGTCTTTATAACCGCTGCTCTTTTCGGTGTTAACGGCAATTTTACTTAAATTATTTTCCTTGTCACACTTATCCTTCAAAAATTTTTCAAATAAACTTTCATCGAACGGCAAATTTATCCATTTTGATGTCCATTCAGATAAATATGCGGCATTTGAGATCATAAGAGAATTTATTCCTTCAACCCCCGGTGCAATAAGAGGCGTATCATACAATATCGCGTCGGCAAAATTTTTTAGGATAACAAAGTGACCCGACGGCTCAGAAGATGTGATCTCCTCGTAATCTGTCTGAGGACGATAAAACGCGTTTTTTTCAGTAAAGCAAAATTCCCGCTCAGGTCTTTTCAGCTTCCACCAGCACAGCTTATTCTTTTCCAGTACTATTTTCCCCAGATCTCCGCTTATCTCAAGCCTGTTTGTACCAGGCGCTTCGCCTGTAGAAGTTATAAAAGTAGAAGAGGCACCGTTTTTATATTCTGCCTGTATAACCACATCATCTTCAACATCGACCTTATGATATTTGCCGACTGAGCACACTGAAAACAGACGATCAGGCATGCCGAATATCCACTGCCACAAATCGATATTATGAGGCGCCTGATTGAGCAGAACGCCCCCGCCTTCGCCGTTCCAAGTCGCACGCCAAGACGCTGAGTCATAGTACGCCTGAGTGCGATACCAGTTTGTTATTATCCATACAAATCTCTTTAATTTCCCGAGCCGGCCGCTTTGAACAATCTCTCTTGCACGTAAAAACAGCGGATCCGTGCGCTGATTAAACATTATCGCAAATACTTTTTTGCTGTCTTGCGCGGCTTTATTCATTTCACGCACCTTCTGAGTGTAAACACCCGCAGGCTTTTCAATCAGTACGTGCTGATCACTTTTGAACGCATCAATAGCAATCACAGGATGCATATAATGAGGTGTAGCAATTATAACCGCATCAGTATAACCGATTTTCAAAAGCTGACGGTAGTCAGAAAATAAGGGTATTGCGGGATATTTTTCACTCAATGACTTTTGTCTTTCAGTATCAATATCGCACAGAGCGGTTATTTTCATACCGCTGTCAGGATTTTTTTCGATCCAATTCAAATGCGCGCTCCCGATATTGCCGACCCCAATAATTCCTACTCTGATATATTCCATATTACCCCTTCTTCTCAATAATTGTTATACTCCTGCGAAGGTGGACGAAGTATCAGCTACAGTCTCTACAACATTACCTTTTTTGCGGGACTGATCTATTCTTTTCTGAAGCTCACTGTAAAACAGATCTTCATCAAGCGGTATTTCAACCTCCTTGCCAAGCCACGCCGATAAATGCATAGCGTTTGACAACGTAAGGCCGTATATACCCTCTTCTCCCGGAGCTACAAGAGGCTCATCACGCAGTATCGCCGCAGCAAACGCATTGAGAACGCCGGGATGCTGTTCATAGATTCCGTCTGTCTCAACTTGAGTTTTAGTTACCTGCGGTTTTCCGAACGGGATTTTATTTGTTTTCGAGAACTCGGGCTCCGAAACATCCAATTCCCAAAGGAACAGCTTATTATTTTCAGCGATCAGTTTTCCTTTGTCAAGAGTTATTTCAAAACGGTTTGTCCCGGGCATGTCTCCGGTTGACGTTACAAAAGTCCCCGTCGCGCCGTTTTCATACTCAACGTATGTTGTGACATCATCTTCCACTTCGATATCATGCCACTTGCCAAACTGCATTTTTGTCAAGACCTTGACCGGCATACCGCAAATCCACTGCCACAAATCCAGGTTATGCGGGCACTGATTCAAAAGTACTCCACCGCCTTCACCGCTCCATGTGGCGCGCCAGGATCCTGAATCATAATACGCCTGAGGACGATACCAGTTTGTTATTATCCAATTAGTACGCCGTATCTGGCCCAATTCTCCGCTTTTTACCATCTGACGCATTTTCCTGTATACATCACTTGTACGTTGATTGAACATCACACCGAATTTTGCATTTGAGTGTTTTGCGGCTTCATTCATTTGTCTGACTTGTTTTGTATAGACGCCGGCAGGCTTTTCAACCATTAAATGTATATTGCGGTTAAGGCATTCTATTGCGTACTTAGGATGGTCATAATGCGGCACTGCTACAATAGCAGCATCAATTAGCCCGCTGTCAAGCATTTTGATTGGGTCATCAAACAATACAAACTTATCGCCGTACTCCTTCTTTGCCCACTCCAGCCGATTTGGATTGATATCTGCGACCGCGGTCACGATTATTTCCGGGCATTTGCCGCCTTCGATATTTCTGAGATGATTTGATCCCATATTTCCGATACCGATAATACCTACTTTTACTTGTTTCATAATAAAACCTCGTTATGATTATTTTAATCCCTGCGCCTGCAGATACTGATAACTTCTTTTTAAACACAGAAACGGATCTTCGCCGTAGCAGTCATCCTGTTCGACAAGCAAATATTTCGTTGCGGCGTCCTGCGCCGCATAAAGAATGCGATTAAAATTAATATTTCCCTCACCCACAGGAGCCATTTTTTGTACGCCGTTTTCACATATCATATCTTTTAAATGGATACACGGCACACGACCGCTGAATTTTTCGATCCACTGAGCAGGATCTGCTCCTGCAAATTGGATCCAGTATGTGTCGAGAGTAAAGCCCATGTATTCAGATTTAAAATCCTCTGACATCTTCTGGAGATAAACCTTACTGTCTGATGATTTTGAAAACTCAAACTGATGATTATGATACATAAAATATTTACCTGAAAGTGCTATTTTTTCTGCCGCAGGCAAAAATCTTTTTACGAATTTATCATAATCTTCGTCTTGTTTTATTTTTCCCGGCGCGCTACCCAGCCCGATATATTTACAGTCAAAAATATCATGCTCTTTGATGACAGCATCGGTATCTTCTGCAATCCGATCAGCATCATAATGAGTAATTACACATTTAAGACCGTTTTGCTTTAACTGTTCGGCAAGCCAAAAAGGATCATACTGGCAGGTACCTGAAACCTGAACAGTACTATACCCTATTTCAGCCGTTTTTTTCAGCGTCAGCGAAAAATCCTCAAGAGTTTTGCAGTGTTTTCTCAAAGTATACAGCTGAGCTCCAAGAATCATAAATCACACCTCCGTTCAGTTTTGTGTAATCAGTTTTTTCAGCGCCGAAACCGCTGCTTCAAATGCCTCATTTGAATTACGGTACTGATATTCCGGAATAACGGTTTTGTTGTCTTTCTCTTCCAGTTCGGTTAGACCTTTGAAAACAGAAAGATGGGGTTCAATAGACACTACACTGCCTTTATACTGACTAAGCAAATACGGCAAATTTCCAATTCCGTATCCCGCAGGTACAACTTTTCCGTTCTCCATGGCATCTTTGATATGCATATATTCCACATAAGAACTCAGCATTTCCCATGCAGCCTTTGTATCCTGCTTGCACTGAATAAAGTTTGCAGGATCAAATACGGCTTTTATTTCAGGAATTGCTTTATGGATCTGCAAGCATCTTTCTGCGATATCACCGTAAATTCCTTTTTCGTTTTCATGACAAACAGTAATGCCGCTTCCTCTCGAAGCATCAACGAATTGCTTCAGTCTGTCCATGACTTGGTCACAGTAAATTTCAGGATCGCATTCTTTAGGCATGTAAAAGCTGAAAATCCTTATATGTTCTGTATTTAACTCATGGGCTATTTCCAAACCGCGCTTATACAAATCCAGATGCGGCTGAAAATCGTCTTCTATTTTTATTTTACCATAAGGGGAACCCAAAGACCAGACCTGTATCTGTGCATCGTCTAACTGTTTTTTTACTTCTCTTGCTTTTTCAATGGAGATTTTGGAAATATTTTCTCCGTCCACTCCTCTTATTTCCAAATAAGAAATCCCGTGCTTTTGCATAGCCGCTATTTGCTGGCCGATCTGACTGGAAGCCTCATCAGCAAATGCCGATAATTTAAAACGCATCATATAATCACCCCGATCAAATAAATCATTTATCTTTGTACTCTTCCTGAGCCGTCACCGTCAGCAAGAGCCTCAACTTCAAAAACTGACACATTATTAAAATCACCCTCAATAGTATGCTTAAGACAGGATGCTGCCGTTGCAAATTCTAAAGCGCGCTGACAGTCGTATCCTTCTGTAAGACCGTAAATAAGTCCTGCCCCGAAACTGTCTCCGCCGCCTACACGGTCAACTATCTGTATGTTATATTTTTTTGACGAGTACAAATTTCCATTATCATACAAAAGCGCAGACCACAGATTATTAGAAGCGGAAACAGACTCTCTGAGCGTTACTGCGACAGTCTTTATTCCGAATCTGTCGACGATCTGTTTTGCAACATCACGATAGCTGTCAAAACATAGTTTGCCCGCGGTCACATCGGTATTGCCAGCCTTTATTCCGAACACATCATTTGCATCTTCCTCATTGGCAATAAGAACATCAACATATGGCATCAGCCCACTCATAATCCTGTTTGCCTTTTCCTTACTCCAGAGCTTTTTGCGGTAGTTAAGATCACAGGAAACCGTTATGTTCTTTGCTTTCGCACGTTTGCAAGCTTCTAATGTCGCCTCAGCTATATTGTCGCTCAAAGCAGGCGTTATGCCTGTAAAGTGAAACCACTTTGCACCCTCAAATATGGTGTCCCAGTCGAAATCTTCGCTTTTCATTTGTGAAAACACTGATCCCGCACGGTCATATATTACTTTAGACGGACGCTGAGACGCACCTTTTTCACAGTAATAGATGCCCATTCTGCCGAAATTTGTTTTTATTTGTGATGTATCCACATTCCATTTGCGAAGCTGTCCCAAACATGCAGCGCCGATATCATTATCAGGCAAACCGGTCACAAAACGAGCATGTTTATTATAGTTTGCCAAAGACACAGCTACGTTTGCCTCTCCGCCGCCGAATGTCATTTCAAGCTGAGAAGTTTGGTTTAAACGCAAATATCCTGTCGGTGCCAATCTCATCATAATTTCTCCGAATGTAACTATCATATTATGCCCTCTCGTTTTTTGATTTCTTAATTTCTCTTATCAATGCGGCTGCGTTTTCCTGGACATCGCCTTTCATAAGGTTACTCCCGACGCCTACCGCTACCGCTCCGGCTTTTATCCAAAGACTGACCGTTTCAACACTGACTCCGCCCGTAGGCATAATCTGTGCGTACGGCAGCGGACCTTTTATATCCTTAATAAATGCCGGCCCGAAAAGACCGCCCGGAAATAGTTTTAAAATATCAACGCCGGCCTCCATTGCCTCTATTGCCTCTTTTACCGTCAATATGCCTGCCATATTTGCCACGCGATACCGATTGCACATACGGGTGATCTCAGGATCAAAATGTGGTGACACAATAAATTGCGCACCTGACAGCATTGCAATTCTTGCGGTCGATGCATCTAAAACCGTACCTGCACCCAATAATATGCTGTCTGAGTACTTTTGCGATATTTTTTCTATTATTCTATGTACATACGGAACAGTAAAGGTCAGTTCAATTATATTTATACCACCGTCTATGCAGCTTTTGACTATTTCTTCCGCTTTTTCAGCAGTGCTGCCGCGTACTACTGCGACAATAGCATCATTCTTTATTTTTAACAGAACATCTTCTTTTGTCAAAAAAGCCATAATCTTTTATCTCCATATATGTAACTTATACTCCTGAATAGGCTGAAAAACCACCATCCACAGGGACTACAATGCCTGTTACGAAACCTGATTCCCTATCGTCAATAAGCCATTTTAACGTGCCCAGCAATTCCTCGGGCTTTCCGAATCTTTTCATAGGTGTAGCTTTTATTATCTTATCTGTTCTGGGAGTGGGATTGCCGTACATGTCAAACAGCAAATCATTATTTTGGTTAGTCACGAAAAATCCCGGTGCTATTGCGTTTACACGTATTCCCTGCTGAGCAAAATGCACAGCAAGCCATTGAGTGAAATTGGATACTGCTGATTTCGCGGCACTGTAAGCAGGTATTTTTGTTAAAGGTCTGTACGCATTCATAGATGAAATATTGATAATACAGCATCCTTTACTGCCCAGCATATCCTTTGAAAATATCTGTGTAGGCAGCAGCGTACCCATTATATTGAGTCTGAATACAAAATCAAAACCATCAGAATCAAGATTGAAAAACGTCTTGAACTCCTCTGCTGTTTCATCGCCATTTTCAAAAACTTCATGTTCTGTTGTTGCCTTGGGATTATTACCGCCGGCACCGTTTATAAGAATCTTGCATTTACCGAATTCCCTTTCAATTTCATCATGGATCTGCTGCAAATTCTGCTTATCCAATACATTTGCTTTATACGCTTTTGCGATACCGTTATTTGAGCGTATTTCCTGCGCTATTTTTTCAGCCGCCTCAAAGTTTAAATCGAGCAAAGCAACCGAAGCGCCGCTTTTGGAAAGCTCTTT
>CALXGU010000078.1 GCA_944387905.1 uncultured Clostridia bacterium | reverse complement strand
ATACCGTTTAAAAAATGTTCGTTATCAAGTCCGCCTTCGATCTGCAAGCCGGTGCCCTCGTCTATATGACGGTAGATCTGAGAGTTGATCTGAGCCGAAACATAATAGCCCTTGATTGCGCTGTCGAAAAAATCGCGCAGTGACTCTTTCCCGGATATCACCTCTCCGTCTTTGACCGTTACAGGCTGTGCCATATCGCTGTCGTATACTCTGTCGGAATTTTCAGAGCTGTTTTTCACAGCCTCCAGCGGCAGAAAAACGGTACGGCTCATAGCGCCGTCGTCAAAATCAATGACCTGTGCAAAATACATGCCGGCCGCTCTGTCAAGCACGATTTTGATATGATCAAAATCCCCTTCAACAAATTCAAAATCTTTTAAGTAAACGCCTTCGGGCAGGTCGTCGCTCAGCGTTGCTGAACCGTCCGCCCTGCAACTCAAGGTTGTGATATGTGATACTATCGCTTTCCCCTTCTCAAGAGCGTAATATTCACTCACGTCATGATCCATGTGCACAACCTGTATTGTACATGCCTTTGAGCTTATGAAATCATCAAAAAACCCCTGCATCTGATCTGCGCCTTCAAGCAAATGACCTCCTATCGATACCGTCACGGTATATGTCTTGATTTCATCTGTCTGGGTCGTACCTGAGGGGGGTTCGAACAGTCCTCTTATACCTGATCCGAGTATCGCCCAAAGCGAAAATGCCGTCACGACAGCCAATACCGCCGCCGTCGCGGATACTATCTGTATTATTTTCCCCATATTTGACTTATTGTATTTTAAATTGCTAAGTTTTTGGATATATCTGTCGTCTTCGGGGGAAACCGTGTCCAGAACGCTGTCGATACAGGCTTGACTCGGCTTTTGCTTTTTAAATCTGTCAAAATTCATAGCAGTTCCTCCTTATAAATCTCTTGCAGCTTGGCCCGCGCGCGAAAAAGTCTTGTTTTAACAGCTGATACCGATATGCCGAGCGCCCGGGCTATTTCACTGACGCTCATATCTTCTATATAGAAAAGCAGGACGGGCTCGCGGTATTTTAAGTCAAGAACGCTCAGAAAATCGTAAAGCTCACATGTGCTGCTGTCGAATACGGCAGGCTGGACTGTGCTGTCCAGCGGCACAGTGCGGCGGTTATTTTCTCGCCTTAGCTCAGACGACGCGATCTTACGGGCGCTTCTGAGCAGCCACACCTTCAGCTGCACACTGCTGGAAAACACCGGCTTTTTTTCTAGCAGCAGCAGAAATGTCTGCTGGTACACGTCTTCTGCGAGCTCGGCTTTTCCCGTATACGACAGCGCAAGACGGTACACTGCCGGACCGTATTCATCCATTAACTGCGAAAATGTCTGACGTGTACGGTAAATATCTGCAGTCATGCTATCCCCCCTGTTTTGTTGATAAAACCATGGTCTTTCAATTACTAAATGCCATCAGATACGGCAAAGGTTACATTTTATAAAAATATAATATGAAAATTTTGACGAAAAAGCAAATACTCGACGGCTGATTAAATAAAATTATATCAAAAACATTGAAATCGTGACACTGATACTGTATAATGATTACGGTAATGATGAAAGAATAAGCAGTTCCGGGCATCAAGAGAGCCGGTGTTTGGTGAAAACCGGAGGCAGGCACTGTGTATCCGCTTTCGGAGCCGGGCGGTCATAAGCCGCGGGGAAACGCCCCGTACAGCGTTGTTCGAGCGGCGATTTTTTATCGCAATTTGGGTGGCAACACGGAAGGTCTCTTCGTCCCATTGGAATGAGGGGATTTTTTATTTTTTAGGAGGATATAAAATGCTTGATTTGAAATTTGTCAGAGAAAATCCTGAGGTTGTAAAACAAAATATAAAAAATAAGTTTCAGGATTCAAAGCTGCCGCTTGTCGACCGGGTATTGGAGTTAGACGAGCAAAACAGAAAAAATAAGCTGGAGGCAGACAACCTGCGAGCAAACCGCAACAAGATATCAAAACAGATAGGCGCGCTTATGGGTCAGGGCAAGCGCGAAGAAGCGGAACAGATGAAAAAGCTTGTCACAGAACAGTCTGAAAAGCTGGCCGAAGCTGAAAAGAAAGAGGCGGAACTGAGTGAAAAAGTAAAGGAAATCATGATGACACTGCCCAACATCATCGACCCGTCAGTGCCTATCGGACGCGATGACAGCGAAAACGTTGAGGTACAGCAGTTCGGCGAGCAGACAAAAGTGGATTTTGAGATACCGTATCACACCGACATCATGGCTATGTTTGACGGTATCGATAAGGACGCGGCAGGACGTGTTGCCGGCGAAGGATTTTATTATCTTATGGGCGATATAGCGCGACTGCACAGCGCGGTGCTCGCATACGCGAGAGATTTTATGATAGACAAAGGCTTTACCTATTGCATCCCTCCGTTTATGATACGTTCAAATGTCGTTACGGGAGTTATGAGCTTTGCGGAAATGGACGCAATGATGTACAAAATCGAGGGCGAGGACCTGTATCTGATCGGCACCAGCGAACATTCCATGATAGGCAAGTTTATAAATACAATGACGCCTGAAAGCCGGCTGCCGCTCACCCTTACAAGCTATTCGCCATGCTTCAGAAAAGAAAAAGGTGCACACGGTATTGAAGAGCGCGGGATATACCGTATACACCAGTTTGAAAAGCAGGAGATGATAGTCGTCTGCAAACCCCAGGACAGTATGGACTGGTTCAATAAAATGTGGAATTACAGCGTGAAGCTGTTTACATCACTTGATATCCCGGTACGTACGCTGGAATGCTGCTCAGGTGATCTGGCGGATCTCAAGGTAAAATCCTACGATGTGGAGGCATGGTCTCCCAAACAGGACAAGTATTTTGAGGTCTGCTCCTGCTCTAATCTGGGTGACGCTCAGGCAAGACGGCTGGGCATAAAAATAAAGGGCGAAAACGGCGAGAAGTATCTCGCTCATACTCTTAACAACACCGTCGTAGCTCCGCCCAGGATGCTTATCGCGTTTCTGGAGAATAACCTCGAATTCGACGGCAGCAAATACTCGGTCAAAATCCCGAAAGTACTGCGTCCGTATATGGGCGGTAAGGACAAACTTATTCAAAAATAACCGCACTCTTCTGAACGGAGGTTGTTTTATGCAACGGCATCAAAACCTCAAAATGTTTATCGAAACTGACAAAAGGTATGTATCCGCAGACCGGCCGCCGCTTCCGTTTGTTCTGTATACCGTAGGCAGAGCCGTTTTACAGCCTGCGGTGACCCGGCCGTCGGGATATGAGGGCAACCAGATACTGTGGGTGGAAAAAGGCAGCGGTATTTTTAACGTTGACGGCAAGTCAATGATACTGAACCGCGGCGACGGCTTGTTCTGCCGCAGAGGTATAGCTCACAGCTATAAAAAAAATGGAAAGGATTTCAGCACCGCATGGCTGTCGTTTATGTGTGCTGACGAAATCCTGGATTATTACAGTCTGGGTGATTATTTCAGGTTTTCGGTAACGCCTTTGTTTATTTCACAGATAAACCAGCTGTATTCTCTCTGCCTCATGGACAGCACCGTTTTGTCACGCTCCGCCGCCGGATATTCGCTGCTTGCGGAATGGCTGACGGAAAATTTTGAGCCGGCTCTTACCATTGAGACGATGGTGAAAAAATTTCTTGACGTCAATTACAGCCGGCCTGTAACTTTAAACGAGATCTCAGAGCATACCAAAATGAGCAAGTATGCACTCTGCCATTACTATAAAAAACACTGCGGCTGCTCTATTATGGAACAGCTTAAGCAAATACGCATCGCAAAGGCCAAGCAAATGCTCAGCCAAATGCCGCTGCGAACCGAAGAGGTGGCAAGAATGTGCGGCTTTGATAGCCCGAGTTATTTCTGCAAGCTTTTCAAAGCGGAAACCGGCCGTACTCCGCTTGAATACCGTCAAAAACACAATAAATGATCGGAAAGTAAAAAAAGACGGATAAACCGTCTTTTTTTACTTTCTTGCTTGGGGGAACAAGAAAAATAATAAGGGGATTAGGATGTTTTGGGTATCTTTATTATATATTCAACAAACCCCTCCCGGTCTACCAGCTCGGTCTGAGGCTTGATACCCGACTTTTTGATCAGGTTGACCGCCTTGTTTATTGTATTTACAAAAATACGCATATCGCCCACTTTGCAAATACGCTGCGGTCTTGCTGCTGTGCCGTTGAGCAGATCTTCTATATATTGTTCCGTCTGTAAAACATTGAGTTTTTTTACAACTATATGATCAAGCGCGTAAAACAGTTTCTGCTTGTCTCTTATCCGCAAAAGCTGGCGGGCATGACGCTCGGTCAGATTATTTGCGATTATTATCACCTGTGCCGCAGGCGGAAGCTTTAGAAGCCGCAGCTTATTGGATATGGTAGACTGCTTTTTGCCCAGTCTTGACGCGATCTCCGTCTGCGTAAAGCCGAACTCATCTATAAGCCTTGCATATCCGGCCGCCTCTTCAAAAAACGAAAGCTGTTCACGCTGGATATTTTCTATAAGCGAGATCTGCGCGCATTCCCTGCTGTCACGTTCAAGTATTATAGCGGGTATTTTTTTAAGTCCGGCAAGCTTTGCCGCACGCAGTCTGCGCTCTCCGGCTACAAGGCTGTATCCGTTTTCATTTTTGACTGCGAGCACCGGCTGCAGCACTCCGTGTTCTTTGATAGATGCCGCAAGTTCGGACAGTCCGTCATCTGAAAATACTTTTCGCGGCTGATACCGTGACGGTATTATCTGTTCTGTCTCCAGTTCAGTCACCTGTTTGTTTTCAGTTTTGGAAAATAAAAACGGCATTATTTTTTCCTCGCTTCATGTGACAACTAATGCTTGTCCTCTGCTCTGAAAAAATAATACCATTTATTTACAAATTTGTCAACTATTTTCATTCGCTAAATTATCGGACCTTTCGACATGTTTTTTGTCGATCGGGGATACGCAGGATGAGTCGGAGCTTTCTTGCGGATCACGATCAGAGTACGGCTGCCCGCTTCTTCCGGAAGACTGTAACGGAATATATTTTCCGTTTCAGAAGAAAGAGCCTTGACAGCGGTACAAGCCGACTCTGTCTCTTCTTTGTCATAAACACCCTTATATGCCAAAAATACGCCGCCGGGCTTTACAAACGGCAGACAGTATTCACACAACATATTCAGCGGAGCCACCGCGCGTGAAACCGCCACGTCAAAGCTGTCGCGCAGATCCTTCATACGGCCGGCCTGCTCGGCACGGGCATGAAGAGTTGATATTTTTTCAAGCTTTAACAGCGCGTGGGCTCTGTCAAGAAAATCAAGGCGCTTTTTGAGCGAGTCAAGCTCCAGCATTTCAAAATCAGGCCGCGCAAGCTTTATCGGTATCGACGGAAAGCCGGCGCCGCAGCCGATATCTATAACTCTTGCGCTGTTGCCAAACAGACCGAATTTGAGAGGATAAACCGAATCATAATAATGCTTTATCACTACATCATGCGGCTGTTTTATTGCTGTCAGATTCAGAGTTTTTGCCGTTTCAAGAAAAAACTCACTGAACAGCAAGAGCTTTTGCTCAAAATCGTCTGCATAACATATCCGCTCATTATCAAGCAGCTCAAGAAGGTATGATATTTCATTTTTCACCGTTTTCACGCTCCGTTTGTTCAAGATAAATCATGAGCACCGTTATATCGGCAGGACTGACTCCGGAGATACGGCTTGCCGCACCCAGACTTAACGGTCGTATCGACTGCAGCTTCTGTCTTGCCTCTATACGCAGCCCGTTTATAGAACTGTAATCGATATCACGCGGTATCAGCCTGCTTTCAAGACGCCGAAATTCCCTGACAGACGAGAGCTGTTTTTCTATATAGCCTTTATATTTTATAGATATTTCGACCTGCTGCACAACCCTGACCGGAAGATCAGGACGGTCCGGATCGGCGCATTCGGTATCAGCGTAGCTCAGCTGCGGACGTGACAGCAGATCATACAGCTTAGCGCCGCTGACAAGCGGTGCGGTGCCCCTTGACTTAAGCAGCTCCTGAAGCTGTGTGTTTTTAGGAGAAGCAGTGACAGTTTTCAAACGCTCGATTTCATGCTCGATCATCTCTTTTTTCTGCAAAAACCGCTGATAACGCTGTTCACTGATAAGACCCAGCTCATAACCCTTTGGAGTAAGGCGCAGATCGGCATTGTCCTGACGCAGGATAAGCCTGTACTCACTGCGCGAGGTCATCATACGGTACGGTTCGGGCGTTCCTTTGGTTGTGAGATCGTCGATAAGCGTTCCGATATACGAACTTGACCTGTCAAGCACAAAATCAGGCCTGTTCTGTATCTTCAGTGCGGCATTGATTCCGGCGACAAGTCCCTGTGCCGCCGCCTCTTCATAGCCTGACGAGCCGTTGAACTGCCCGGCTCCGTACAGGCCGCCGACCGTCTTGAACTCAAGGGTCGGATACAGCGACAGAGGATCTACACAGTCGTATTCTATCGCGTATGCGACACGCATTATCTGCGCGTTTTCAAGGCCTTTGATTGTTTTTATAAGCTCACGCTGTACAAATTCCGGAAGCGAGGACGACAGACCCTGAAGATACATTTCCTGAGTATTGAGTCCGCAGGGTTCTATAAACAGCTGATGCGCCGTTTTGTCGGCAAAACGCATGACCTTGTCCTCAATGCTCGGGCAATAGCGCGGTCCGATGCCTTTTATCATTCCGCCGTAAAGCGGAGATAGACCTATATTATCTCGTATGACCTTATGCGTTTTTTCATTTGAAATTTATCTTAAATGACAGGCCCGGCATGGCGTTCCATGCCGGGCTTTTTACAGCAGACATTCCAGTACAATGTCCGCCCATACCTGGTAAAACGGCTTTCCCCCAAGCAGCGCATCATGTGCAAGAGCTTCTGTGCTGTCAAACGCCTGTTCCTGCTCGTCCAGCCACAATGAAACGGTTTTTGCAGACCCGGATCAAAAGCGGGTTGGAATCATTGACTTTCTGCAGGATCTCCGCCATGCTTCCGCTTA
>CALXGU010000077.1 GCA_944387905.1 uncultured Clostridia bacterium | reverse complement strand
ATCAATAACATGCACTTCGTTTTTCTTAATGTATTTGAGGGCATCACCAATACGGGTTTCACCTTCATCTTCACGAATATCCCTTGCGAAAATCTTATTATCAGTAATGCTCTTATTAATGATGCGATAGAATTTTCTCCAGCTCGCCACAGGGATTTCTTTGTCTTTTCCAGAAGTTTCGGTAGAACACTTTTCTTTTACTGCTTCAAGGAATTCCTGCCAATCACTGACTTGATTAAATTTACCTTGTCCCGACATAATATAGCTGATGATAGATTCCATTGTTTGAGTGGAGTCATCAATATTGGCAAACATCAAATCGAGATTCTCTTTGTCATACTTATAAATGTATTTGTACTTTTTTGCTTTCTTCTTTTTGATATTATCCTCAACTTCTTCTGGCGTCATATATGTGTTCCAATGACGGGTTTTGGGGATAGAGTAAGGATAATAGTACTGAACATTCTTGAAAGGTTCAGCAGCCAATCCCAACTTTTCGTATTTAGCAAAAGTATCCTTTCGAGCCTGCTCAGGATTACGCTCATCAGAGAAGTCATTTAACTGATCAATAGCAAGCAAGTCCTTACCTTTTACATTAAATAGTACAAATGCAACACTGTCTTCGTCCTCATTCTGCGGATCTTTCTTCATATAGCTGTCTTGTATAGCCTTCAAAAGAAACATCGCATAAGAAGTCTTGGAAGCAAGACCGGAGATACCCGAAATGTTCAAATGAGCACCTTCGGGGCCAATAATGAATTTTGAGTTGAGATTTACAGGGAGTGTAACTTTCTCACACCCTTTTGTACCCTCATACATTTCAAGATAACCACACACAAGCGGATTACGAATATCATTAAGTCCAAGAGCGTAGTTAATTTCTTCGGCAGTTGCCAACATTACCTTTGCGTTGCTTTGAAGAGGAATATAAATATTTTCGGTATTGCAAACAACCTTGGCGGTAACATAATTCATCCCTACACGCAGGGTGTTTTCTTCAGCGTTAACATCACCAAAATCACTTGAAATGAAGTTGGTAAGAAAACTAGCGGCATCGGTGATATGTGCAATATCTTCGATAACGCCATAGGAAAATGAATTATTAACGTGCTGTACCTTTACGATATCAAACGGATTTAAGATAAGTTCGGGATCCGTCCAAAATGTAAAATTATCAATTGTTGTTGGATTCTTTTCTGTCGCCAACACACGACCTATAATCGTATTAGCCATTTTTATTTATCCTCCTCAAAACAGATGTAAGAACATTTCTGTGCTGATGTATTTGCTTTTTACATAAGACTCGGTCAAAAATACGGGATATAAATGATTCGCCCAACGACGATCAGTACCATAGCAAGTAGGGTTGCGTTCGTTGATAATGTTGGCGGAAATCAGATCGATAACGTCACTATCAATACCGTTTTCTATTTCTTCATCCATCATTATTTTTTCGACTTTAACTACCCCGTCAAACGGTGTTTGTGTTCTGCGTTTATCCCGTAAACGGATATACCAAACGCCAAATTGAACATCACCTAAAAACTCACGATTTTCGTATCTCGCTACGGGAGTTCTGTGGAACACGGGCAAGTCAGCTATATAGTTGGAATTCGGTTTGCCCGTATGATCAAGGCAACTTTCGGGATTAAATGACTTTGAAACACCGATCACCCAACTGTAATTATGCTTGATTTTTTGGAGCGTTCTCAAATCTTCTCGACCGGACTTCATAATCTTATATTCAAGAGAACCATCTTTGAGCAAATAGGCGTCCTGCCCCAAACGCTTGTCCTTTACCAATTCAGCAACCATTCTTTTTTCGGCTTCAATCATATAGTCTTGTATAACGCCGACCGCCAAATTATCAAGTTTAGTGTCGGGAGAGCCTGCCTTTGATGTTGAATACGGAATGATGGCGGAAAAATGCAATCCCAAACGCTTTAATTCTTCGCTTTCGTTTAACTTTTTGACTTTGGCTGCAAAATAAGCAGCATCATCCCAACCGTCAGCGTTTGCCTTATCAGGAAGAGCTAAAACCAATTCACGATAGAAGCGTTCCTTTGACATACGCTTATTTTCACGCTTGCAACAACCAATACCTATTTGTCCTGCTACAACGGGGAAAACCTGCTTGTTATATGCAATGTCATCTACCTTAAAAACGTGGCGTGAACCATCAAGAAAATATTTAAGCAAAGGTTTTTCTCCCACAGATTGCAACTGATCTGCTAAAGGCTTAAGGTCGATTGGCTTCTTGGGAGAACCTGTTTCACCGGAATCTTTCCATTTCATTATTTTATTGGGATCGTCATCATAATCAATAGAGGGCAAACCAATGGAATCGTAACTGTATTTGTATGTATGGTAACTTTTACCTTTGGTTTCCTTTTCGATAATCTCCATTATTTTTGGCATTTTCCTGCCCCCTCAATATTTGCTTCTTCAGTAATTTCAAAAAGCCAGCCTTTCATTTCCGGATGGTCTACTTCAAACTGAAGCGAAAACATAGTTTTATTAAAATCATCAGGCACTTCAAAAACATCTTCATAATAAGCGTTAACAGTCATCAATTTTGCATCACTATATCGCTTTCCAGTTTTTGGTTCAATATGTCTTTGCCTAGCGATTAATTTTATGCGTTTCATACTTCCTCCGTATTTGTATATTTCTTAAAAATCTACAATTTTCGCATTTACGATTACAAAGTAACAATTTGATAGTTTGGGATTTTACATCTCTTCTGTCTTGAAAGTCGTAAATCTTTCGTAGTAACTATGGTTGATACATTTATATATACCGCACAGCTATATTACACTAACACTTCCCATTTGTCGTAGCGTTTGCCGTCAACTCTACGGATATATTGTTTCTCTTTCAGAGAGTCTATGATGCGCTTTATACTTCTGACGGACTTTCCTGTTTGTTCTGCAAGTTCAGTTTGTTTAACAGACGGGTTCTTTTTTAATAAATCTAACACGGCAAGTTCTTCTAAAGTGCATTTCAAAGTGTCAATTTGGCACTTTGGCGTTTCGTTTTTGGCACTTTGGGAAGTGTTTTCATCCACAAAATCAACGTGCATATAGCGATTTTTTAATTCGTAGCTTGTACCGAGCAGAAGGTTTGAGAAAAACAGTTCCAAAAATTGGAATGAATGCCTTTTTGCAAATCGTTATAGTTTGCACGAACCAGTGCGTTACGGAAATACCAAGAGTTTTCACGGAACGCATCGTTATTGACGCGGAACCCAAAGGTTTTCATATACTTAATCATAAACACGGCGGTGGCTCTTGTGTTACCTTCGCCGAAAGGGTGAATCTGCCAAATATCCGATGCAAATTTTGCAAGGTGCTTTACCGATGCTTCCACCGACAGTCCCTCATAGGAAAACTGTTTTTCGGTGGCAAAATCATAATCCAAAGTATCTTTTATACTGTTATAATCTGCATAGATAACTGTTTCACCGTTTAGTATCCATTCCTTTTTGGAAATGTTATACTTTCGGATTTGTCCGGCGTGATCAAATACGCCTTCAAACAATCTGCGGTGGATGGTAATCCACTCGGCAGGAGAAAACCGAAACGCTTTTTCGCCCAAAGCTTCGTTATTCTTGCAGATACAATATCCGCCTCTTTTGTTTCATTTTCGATTTCTGTGCGGGTGGTTCTCTGCTCGTAATAGCTGTGAATACGCTTTTGAGCTTCATCAATGGTGATTTTGCCCTCGATGTGTTCCTTTGCGGTGTCCAGCAAATAATCAGAGGTTTTCAGCCCGTCAACCGCCTGCAAGCCGATAGCAGTTTGCCAAGCTTCGCTTTTTTCGGCTCTTTCAGGCTCACCCTGCTTTATATATTCTTCAAGTTCAAATTGCCAATTCTTGTCGGGCATATTTGCACCTCATTTCTTACAATTCTTCCGTCTTAAAGGTCGTATAACCCTCATAGTAGTAGCTGTGGTCGATACCTTTCATATAGACCTCACGGCTATTGATTTCATCGGTCAGCGCCGCTTTTAAAATGTGTTTGATTTCGATATCTTTAATGGGGCTGCGTTCCATTGCGAGCAGATAATCTTCTTTATCAACCTTGCTCCAATCGACAACCTTGCTGATTTCATTTTTTAAGATGTGGTCGAGCCAAATGCGAGTGCTGCGACCGTTACCCTCACGGAACGGGTGTGCGATGTTCATTTCCACGTACTTCTCAACGATCTCATCGAATGTGGACTGCGGCATTTTATCAATGTTGTGGAGAACCGCTTGCAAGTACATTAAAGGCGCAAAATGGAAATTGCCCTTTGCAAGATTGACTGTGCGGATTTCGCCGGCGAAATCAAAAATATCTTCGAACAGATACTGATGGATTTCCGCAAGTCCTGCAAATGTGCCGACATCAAAGGTGTCAAACAGTTTTCGGTCAAATAATTGTGCAGCTTTCTTTTTGCTGATTCGTTCTTCTTCACGGGCAAGGTCAGCAGAACTGGTCAGCCCTAAATTATTTTCAAGTGCCATATTGAATCTCCATCGTTGTTGGTGGTGTGTAACGCTATATTGTAAACTTGCCTTTACGCTTTCAGCATCTCACCATATTCAATAAGCGTTACATTACCCATCTCTGCCGCTTTATCCACACAGCCCTTTGTGAAGCCTGTTTTGGCAAAAAGATAAAAATGCTTTTTCTTATAGTTAAACAGACTACTACGCTCTACAAGAGTTTCCAGAACACCGAGATCCACCTTTTCATTTGTCCATTTACATTCGGCAAACAGGGCTACATCTTTGTCAGTTCCCATAATGTCGATTTCTTCCTGCGTTCTGGTTTTTGAATTTGTGCCCCACCAACGACCACGGCCACTGAAACTCACGGCGCATGTCCCATCAAGCAGCCGCTACCAACGTCACTGCCTGCAAATTTCCTCAAACACAGCGCCCATATAGGAGGAAAGCTCAGGAGCGATGCGCCGGTATGCAAGGTCGGTTGCACCACGGGAAATGACCGAGGTGTTCTCCGGCACAAAGCGATACCAAAATCGGAACATATTGTCCTCAATGGAGTAAATGGTCCTGCGGCTTGATTTTTCACCGTAGGGCGATTCTTTTTTTACAATGCCCAACGCAATCAGGTTCTTGATGTAGGTGGCGCACACGCTGGTATCTTCATCTATTTTGGTGGAGATTTCATTCATTTTGGAGCAGCCGGTGGCAATCGCTGTAATGACCGCATTATAAATCGCCGGTTCACGCACCTCCTGTTTTAAGAGGTTGTTCGGCTCTTCAAAAATGGAAGAGGAAGAATTCAAGTGGGTATTTTTAATATTCTCCTCAATCGAAAGGTTGTCATCCATCTGCATCAAATACTGTGGTGTTCCACCGACAACTCCGTATGCCAGCGCTTTGTCAACATCAGAAAACCTTGTAAAATAGCGGCATGCTTCAAAAAAATCAAAGGGATTAATCTTAAGCTGTGCCGTCCTTCTTCCGTAAAGCGGCGCTTTATATGCCAGAACATGATCCTCCATATATGACATGGAAGAACCGCAGAGAATCAGGAACAATTTGGAGTCGTCCTTGTTTTTGTCAATCAAAAACTGGAGCGTGGAGGCAAGGCTCTTGGATGCACGGGCGACATAGGGGTATTCATCGATGACAAGCACAAGCCTTTTCGTTTTCGCCAGTTCAAAAACATATTCCAGCGCTGCCTGAAAAGAGGCAAAGGACGAATCAACAGCGGTTCCCGTGCTATATTCCATGATACATCTTGAAAAGTTATCTAAATTTTGCTTTGCGTTGGTTTCCACGCCTGTAAAGAAAATAGTGTCTTTATCCTTTGAAAACTCGCTGATGAGGGCAGTTTTTCCCACCCGACGGCGACCGTAAATAACCGCAAATTCAAACTTACCGGAATTGTATAACTTATGAAGTGTATTTAATTCCTGCTGCCTTCCTACAAACATTAGCGCACCTCCAAGCGATTAGTGATTTACGATTTACTTAATTATAATCAACTTCTACCGTGCTGTCAATAGCTTTTACAACATTTACTTAATTATGATTTACTAAATCGAGTTTTATTTCTTCTTCCTATTTGGAAAGCTGGCTTCAAGCCATTCTTCAAAATCCGCAAGGGTGATTTTGCCGTCGGAGCATTCGTCACGCTTTGTCATCGCCTGATACTTCCACTTTTTGAAATCAGGCTCTTTAATTTGCCTTACACGCACACGGGCGGCATAACGCTTATAATACTTTTGATACAACGGGATGGCGGCATTGTCCGCCATTTTCTTTTTGTAGTTTTCCTGTGCGGCTAAGTCCTGGCAGTTGCGGGTTTCACCCTCGGCAATGCGGTCGCAGTAGTTGGTATCATAGTTGCCCTTCATAATGAAATACTTACCGCAGCGTTTGCATTTGCGCATTCCGGTGTCGGACTTCAATAACTGTATCAACTCAAACTCAATTTGCTGTTCAATACTTTCGCAAATACAGGTTTCGTATTCATCAGCTTGCATTACGGACAAGGCAATCATTTCCGGCATAGTAAAACCAAGCTTGTCCAAATTCTTTTGAATACTCGAATCCACCTCGGAAACGGCAGCCATTTTTATATTTAAATCAAAATCACTATCTATATAGCCGTCAAGCACATTTTCTATCTGATGTTCGGCATCAATGATGCTGATGCTATGCACAATCGTTCGCTTTTGCTCTGCCGGCAAGCCGAGTTTACGGCAATATCCGGAAAATCTTGTTTTATGGGTAAGATGATTAAAAAATCCGTCGCAAAAATTCTCGTCAAATGTCGCCTCGATTAAATTCAAGAGATTACTTTGTATTTCTTTAAGATATTGATAGTAGTCCGTCAACTCCTGTTCTGAACAATGAAGCAGAATAGGCGGAAATTCCGCTGTAAACAGGGAAGCATCTATCAATGGCTTAAAGCGTTTTTGCGTTTCGGTTAAAGCCAAATAATAATACAATTTCTTTTCTTCTTCGGGCAGTGAAGAAATATCCAGACTTGCCTCATTGGTAGGCAAGT
>CALXGU010000076.1 GCA_944387905.1 uncultured Clostridia bacterium | reverse complement strand
CCTTACACCTCGAAATCGTGTTCCCCTCCTTAATTATCATGCTTATGTCTTTGCTTTGAGCATACGCCATACTCTCGGGCTTCCAGGGCGCTCCGTTATATGTCATTTCTCCTGATGTCGGTTTTTGCATTCCCGCCATAATGGAAGTCACGGTAGACTTGCCGCTGCCGTTTTCACCCACAAGTCCGCGGATTTCACCCGGATAAAAGTCTAAGTCTACATTTTTCAACGCTACCGTAGGACCGAAATTTTTATTCATATTACGAATTTGAACAATAGCAGATTGTTTCATAATTTTTCCTTCCATCGTTAAGCTTTAATTTTATTATAAATAATTTTGCGTCAATTTATATCACATTTCTATACCGTTTTATACTTTTCTATTGATTTTTTCAAAAGACGTTATATAATATTACTTAAAAGGAGTAAACAAATGAAAGATAAATCAACAATATGCTATGTGTCAAAAACATTAGGTGTCGAAATATGCATTTGCAAAGATAAAAACATAACCTATATGGAAGACACGGAGGATACAGGCAGGATATATTTAAACAGCGCGGAATTAAAAGAAAAAGTCATATCGCAGATAACTAAGAGCGACGGGGCTTTTCCGCGTATATTTAAATGGAATAAGGAATACTTCTTCGGGTATGTGCCGCTTCCGCAAGGCTTTTTGATAATTGGACCCATGAGGTTTACCTCAACGCTGATAAATCCGGTTTTTACTTTTAACGGAGCCGATTTATGTCCGAACGGAGAAATAAACACCGTAAAAGTATCGGATTTTGTCCGGTCGATTTTGTTTTTATATGAATATTTTAATAACGAGAGCATTTCACCGTCAGATTTTATAGCGAGAAATATTCTTGACCCGGCATATATCAGAGGGACATCTGAGAATATTACAAAAAGAATATATGAGTCGTCTGAGAACAGAGAAGGCCATCATACTGCCGCACGTGTAGACCGGCTTGTCGAATGTGTGACAACAGGCAATGTCGCAATGATAGTCGATGTTACGCTGGAGAATTTGCAGGGCGGACACGGTATAACTGTAGCAGATAACATGCGAAACAACAAAAATATGGCGATAGTTGGAGTTGCGATAGTAACACGCGCTGCGATCAAGGCAGGCATACACTATGAACTTGCATACACCCTATCCGATAACTATATCAAACAGATAGAGCTTTCCAAAGACGAGATCGAGCTATCTGATGTGTATTTAAAATGTAATATTACATTTACAAGACTTGTAGAATCACATTTAAGAGACAGAAAGCACAGCGAATCCGAGTCGGATTTTTATTCATATAAGGCAAAGACGTATATATCAAAGCATTTAAGCGATCCCATAACGGTCAAAGAAATAGCTGAAAGTCTCGGTATCACTCCTAATTATTTATCCGCAGTATTTAAAAAGACAGAGAACATACCGCTTACCGAATACATATCCAAAGAGAAAATCAATCAGGCAAAAAGAATGATCGCTTACTCTTCGATAAGCTCGGCGGAGATTGCGTTCCATTTAGGATATTCTTCACAAAGTCATTTTTGTAAAGTCTTCAAGCAGAAAACCGGCGTTACACCGCGTAAATATTATGAAAAATTCTCTCAGAGCCGCGCCAACACAGACTTCTTATAATACAGTTGATTATCAGATGGTTATAAATGCGCATTGATCGTTTAAATTTCACAACTCAGCCCGATCCAATCTGCGCGCAGCTTAACTCCAGTTTGAGTGCGGCTTAACTATAATGGATGCCAAAGGTTATTATTCCGATACTGAAAAAAGTGTAGTTTACATAGTGATAAACAAATTTCAGGTCCAAAAAATGCGGGAGATCGTTCACAGTATTGATAAAAACGCATATATATCCGTATCAGATGTAGCGGATGTATTTAACGCATTGCAGATGTAAAGAAATAATAATCACCGTATGCCTGCTGATCAGGCATACGGTGATTATTATTTTATATTTATTTTCCGACACAAAACTTAGAAAATATTTCGTCTATTATTTTATCTGTGACACTTTGACCTGTTATCATACCGATCTGGCTTGCCGCCTCTGTTATATCTACGCTTGCGACATCAAGAGTAAATCCTCTTTCAAGAGTGTCTATAGCCGAATCAACATATTTGCCCGCCATAACGGTCCTTTCGAAATGGCGTGTATTTGTTATGACAGCTGCGCTTTCTATTGACAGCTCATTTGACAAAAACAGTCCGTTTATGATATTTTCCAGTTGCTCCAGCCCCTGCTTTTGACGCGCAGAAATCTCTACCGTATGTATAAATTTGTTTTTTATGTATCCTGTATCTATTCTGCGTGGAAGGTCGCATTTATTCAGAACTGCAATCACGGTTTTTTTGTCGCAAAGATCTATTATTTTAAGGTCGTCATTGCACAGCGGACGGGAAGCGTCAAATACGGCAAAAACTAAATCCGCTGAATTTAATGTCCTGCAGGAAATCTCAATACCGCATCTTTCTATTTCCTGTGCCATATCACGTATACCGGCCGTATCGCACAGATTAAGGGTGATCCCGCCCATTTCGACGCGTTCTTTGACCATGTCCCTTGTAGTGCCGGCTGTATCCGAAACAATAGCGCGTTCATAACCGAGTATCGCATTAAGGAGAGTACTTTTGCCGACATTCGGGGCGCCGATTATAGCCGTATCCGCCCCGTCATGTATAACAGACCCCAGTTCAAAGCTTTTTTCAAGCTTGGAAATAGAATCTCTGATGCCGCAGAGCCGGCTTAAAACAAAATCAGGTTTTATATCTGCGATACCCTCATCCGGAAAGTCTATATATGCAAGTATGTCAGTATTGAGCATAACAAGCCTGTCAAAAATATCGTTGAATTCATTTGAGAGTCTGCCTGACATGCGTTCAAGCGCCAAAGCGGCATCGGTACGGTTGCAGGAGTCAATCAAATCACCCACTGCCTCAGCCTGAATAAGGTCCATTTTTCCGTTCAGAAAAGCTCGTTTGGTAAATTCGCCCGGCGCGGCGGTCACAGCGCCGTTTTTGATAAGAAGCTTCATTACTCTGCTCAGTATCATGACTCCTCCGTGGCAGTTGATTTCCACCATATCCTCTCCGGTATACGATGCGGGAGCACGAAAAACCACACACATGACCTGATCGATATTGGTATCGCCGTCATGCACATAGCCCAGTCGCATTTGACCGCTGTTGACAGATGACAGCTGTAAGTTTTTAAGCCGAATTATCTTACTGCAGATTGAAATAGCCGTCGGACCGCTCACCCTTATAATACCTATTGCCGCGGCAGCTCTTGCAGTGGCTATAGCACAAATAGTGTCCATGATTTTCTCCGTTTCATAAAATCAGCGCCGCATTATCATAAGCGGCGCTTTTTATTATTTTACATACGCAACAATAACCTTGCGGCGCGGCTCAGTACCTATTGAGTATGTGGTTATATGCTCGCGTCCGGACAGAGCGGCGTGAATTATTCTGCGCTCATATGAGCCCATAGGCTCAAGAGACTGATTCTTTCTGTACTTAAGCGCCTTGTCGGCAGTTTTGTTTGCCAAAGCCTCAAGAGTCGCTATTCTCTTGGCGCGATAATTTTCGCTGTCAAGCACGACACGTATTTTCTTATCTCTGCCGCGGTTTACCGCCAGATTTGTTATATACTGCGCTGCGTCAAGCGCTTCTCCGCGTCTGCCGATAAGCACGCCCATTTTAGAGCCGTCTATCTGAGTAAAATAGCTTCCGTTTTCATCAAAAGATATATTTACACTTCCGTTTTCTATCTCCAGTTTTTCCAGAAGTCCCAGTATAAATTCGGTGATTACCGGTACGTTTTCGTCATCATCCGGCACGGGGGTAAGCGTACGCTGTGCAATAACAGGATCCGGCTTTATCGGTGCCGAGTTCTTTTCGCCTTTAGGCTTTTGTTTTTTGGATATTTTTTCAGGCTCAAAGCCTTGGGGCAGTTTTGTGGGTTCAGCTTCTTGAACAGGCTTAACTTCCTGCTCCGGCTGAGCATCAGCATTTTCTGTCTCGTCGTCAAAAGACTCAACAGAGATTTTTATTTTAGCGAGAGTAGCTCCAATTCCGAAAATGCCTTTAGAGGCTGTCTGAACCACTTCATATGACAGCATATCCTTATCTTCTCCGAGTTGTGCTGCAGCGGCATCAAGCGCCGCGTCAATATTTTTTCCTTCAAAATAATATTCCTTGACCGCCATTTTTATCAATTCTCCTGTTTTTCTTGAGCTTCAGATGCTTCGGCTGTCAACTGCTTGGCTTTCTGAGCATTTAAAGCACGTTTTTTCTTACTGTTTTTATTATTAGACATAGCCCGTTTCTCCGCTGCAAGACGGCGCCGTTCTTTTTCCGACTCTTTTTCGCGCTTTATTTTTTCTTCAACTTCTTTTAATACCTTTTTAGGATCATACAGTTTGTTCATAAGGAATGTCTGACCGATTGCCACTACATTAGATGCAATCCAGTAAAGACCGAGCGCGGAAGTATAGGTATAAGAAATAAAAACTGATATAAACGGCATGAAAATATTCATCATTTTCATAGAATTTGCCGCCTGAAGATCCGCCGTCATTGACGGACTGAGCTTCTGAGAAACAAACCCCGTAAGCCAGGCAGTAACGCCTGCAAGTATCGGGATGAGAATGAGCCAAAAATTACCGTCCTGCATGAATTCGCTCGGTTTGCGCGCCAAATCAAATATCCCCAGAAACTTAGAGTTGATATCGATAGCGCCGTCAGCAGACAGATGCGTGAACAGCTGAAGCTCGTAACGGTTGAAATTCTCTGCTGTTACGCCCTTAAATACATCCGGGAACTTTTCGATATACGGCTGCATTTTTGACCAGATTTCTGAAAGGCTGTAGCCGGCAAGATAGGTCAGCGGACGGCGTACGATTGTATAGATCAGCATAATAACAAGCAACTGTATGACAGACGGCAAACAGCTGGACATGGGGCTGTAGCCCTCTCTCTGGTACAGATTCATAAGTTCCTGCTGATAGCGCTGCTTGTTGCCGCCGTATTTTTTCATCAGTTCGTCCTGATACGGCTTGAGACGCACCATATTAAGCTGGTTTTTCTGCTGCTTTATAGATAGAGGTATCAAAAATATTCTTGTTATTATAGCATAAAGGAACAGAGCCACTCCGTAGCTGTTGAACAGGTTGTAACAAAACCGCATGATAAACCCGAACGGGATAACAAGATAATTCCAAAGTGACATTTATTTTCTCCTTGTTTTATTTTTTACAAAAAGATGCTCCGGGACATAGTCAAAACCGCCTTTTGACCACGGATTACATCTGAGCAGACGCCATACTGCCAGCGCTCCTCCCACGATTATACCGTATCGCTCAACAGCGGTGACGGCATACTGAGAGCATGTAGGAATGTATTTGCATTTAGCCGGAGTATACGGCGAGACATATTTCTGATACAGACGTATCGGAAAAACCGCCGCTTTACGCAATAATCTAATTACTTTCAAATCTGTTTTTCAGCATCCGTTCTATGTCGGTGCTTTTCAACCCTTTCATAGCGCTCCTGACAACTATAATTATATCACAGCCCTGAGGCAGAATATCGCTGCATGAATACGCTGCCGCGCGCACTATCCTGCGCAGTCTGTTGCGGCAGGGCGCGTTTCCGATTTTTTTGGAGACGGTTATGCCCAGGCGCTGTTTTGAAGTATTGTTTTTTTTCCAGTAAATGCTCATTGCCGGCAAAACCATGCTTTTCCCCTTATGGTATGCCCGGCGGAAGCTTACATTTTCCTTGACGCTTTCAATTTTCATAATTTTTTTGCTATCACAGTACAGCGGATTTTAAATAAAAAGAGGCTCTGACGGAGCCCCCTGTTATTAATGAGACAATCTTACTCTGCCCTTTGCACGTCTTCTTGCCAGAACCTTTCTGCCATTGGAAGTTCTCATTCTTTTTCTGAAGCCGTGAACTTTGCTTCTTTGTCTTTTTTTAGGCTGATATGTGCGAACCACTGCAATCCCTCCTGACTTTATAGTTGAGGGTCATTTTCCTTTATTTTAAGGTAATTCCCCATTATTAACATTAGCAGATAGCATTATACAAAAAATACACGCGTTTGTCAACACAAATTTTTAAAAGTTAATTTTTGATAAAATATAATCCGCAAGCGCATCGATTTTAATGCGCTCCTGCTGCATGGTATCACGGTCTCTTACAGTTACGCAACCGTCCGTTTCGCTTTCAAAATCATAGGTAATGCAGAACGGTGTGCCTATTT
This sequence comes from uncultured Clostridia bacterium, assembly GCA_944387905.1. GTDB lineage: Bacteria > Bacillota > Clostridia > Oscillospirales > QAKW01 > RGIG9041. Next base: position 823 of record CALXGU010000076.1, on the reverse strand, counting down.
CGTCCTGACGGCGGTAGCGCTTGCCGATTGAGCCTGAATCGTCATAATCCACATTGAACAGAGCCGCCAGATCAGTATAAACCTTGAAAGCCTTGTCTGAAAGCTTTTTGGACAGCGGCAGTACAGCTGCCTTTACGGGAGCGAGAGCCGGATGCAGTCTGAGCACGACCCGGATATCCTCCTTTGCCGGGTCTGAGGAGACGTTTTCCTCGTCATACGCGTCACAGATAAACGCCAAAACAACACGGTCGGCGCCAAGCGACGGCTCGATGACATACGGAACATATTTTTCGTTTGTCTCGGGATCAAAGTATTCCATCGGCTCTTTTGAGTGTTCTGCGTGCTGACTCAGGTCATAGTCGGTGCGGTCAGCAATGCCCCACAGCTCACCCCAGCCGAACGGGAACAGGAATTCAAAGTCTGTCGTAGCTTTAGAATAGAAGCAGAGTTCCTGCTGATCATGATCGCGGAGTCTCAGATTTTCTGATTTTATACCAAGTCCGTACAGCCAGTCGCGGCAAAAACCGCGCCAGTAGTCAAACCATTCAAGGTCGGTTCCCGGTTTGCAGAAAAATTCAAGCTCCATCTGCTCAAACTCACGTGTTCTGAACGTAAAGTTTCCGGGAGTTATCTCGTTTCTGAATGACTTGCCTATCTGTCCTACTCCGAACGGTATTTTTTTACGTGTAGTACGCTGGATATTTTTAAAGTTGACAAAAATACCCTGAGCCGTTTCGGGACGGAGATAGAGCGTAGATGACGAATCCTCCGTAACGCCCTGAAAAGTCTTGAACATCAGATTGAATTTACGTATATCGGTAAA
>CALXGU010000075.1 GCA_944387905.1 uncultured Clostridia bacterium | reverse complement strand
TCTATCCTGACAACAGAAAAATAATTGCGCCTCCGTCTAACATATTGAAATTTATGGATCTTTTCGAAATTGTAAGTGTGCAGGAAAGCGCTGATGATCTGTGGCGGGTTTTCGGGACTGAGGATATATCTGATATCAAGTCTTTGCCGGAGGACACATCGCTCAGACGAGGTTTTAAAAAATGGCTGCTTAGCGGCAATAAGGTCGGAAGAGCGACAGGATTTATAACTGACAGGGGGTTACAGGAGTGACAGAGATATTTGATTTTTTGACAGGTGACGCTACGGGTATACTGCCGTTTGACAATGCGCTTATAGCGGCAAAGATATTTTTTACCGTATTGGCGCTGCTGATAGTGTATACCATAGTACGCGCTGTCGTTTACAGCCGGTCTTTGACGTTGCACAAAGCGCCTGCGGCGGTCGTCTGTGCATTTATTGGCGCGAGTCTTGCAAATATTTTGATATGTATATTCTTCAACTGGACATTCGCGCTGCTGCTGTGTATTGTTATTACCGTTATATTCATGCTTACTGCAAGGTCTGAGATAAATGACGCGAATTCAGAAGAACGCATGGGGATATGGGGACTTAACAAAGATATCCGCCGTGTCAGAAGCGAACTGTTCAACGATATGACCGTTGAGGAGCAGCTCGAATACAGAAAAAAAGTCAAGGAATATAAATTCAATATGCCGTTGTTTTTTGCAGCTGCCATTGCAGTACCGATATTGTTTGTCGCAGCGTGCTGTGTTTTAGATATCGGATATAATTTTACGCTGCCGTTTTGATATATGTTCAAAATGTCCCGTGATCAATATCACGGGACATTTTTATTTGCTGAACAGCGCATGCTTTTAGTCGTCTATATCCATATCGTAGTCAAGAATAGCGCCTGTTGAAGCATCGATTTCATATTCGTATTCAGTTGTGCCCACATAGAATTCGACATCGTAGACCTGTATTCCGTCATCATAGTCCAGCTTGGATTTGATAAAGGTTACGGAGGACTGAGATATGTTTGCGTGATTCAAGGCTATATCTTTTGCCTGCTGTTCAGTGATTTGCGATGCGGCGGTTCCGGTAGAGACTGACTGCTCAGAGTTATAGTCATCGTCTTTTTCTTTGCTGCTCTTGACTATATTTCCGTTTTGAGCATTGATATCATATTCATACTCGAATCCGTTGTACTTGAATTCTATTTCATAGACTTGGATACCGTCGTCGTAATCTATTTTCACCTTGGTGAAGGTTACAGAATCAATAGGCTGACCGGCATGATTTACAGCGATCTCCTTGGCATTCTGCTCGGTAATCGAGGAAGACGGATTGGCAGTACCCGGCTTTTGTTCCGCCTGAACATTTCCTGACACCTGTCCCGACTGCGTATTGTTTGACTGAGAGTTATCTGAAGCGCCTGACTGATTGGCTGAAAAATCATCGTCAACTTCTTTTTTGCTCTTGACTATCTCGCCGTTAAGCGCGTTTATGTCATAGTCATATTCATAACCGTTATATTTGAATTCTATCTCATAGACCAGCACTCCGTTTTCAGTGTCAATATCGACTTCGACATACGCTACATCATCAGCGGATAAGCCGGCGTGCGCCAAAGCCGCCTCTTTTGCCTTATCCTGGCCGATATATGCTTTGTCGCTTGCCGTACCCACGGCGGATACATTTTCCGGAGTAGTTGCAGAGGATTCCATAAGCAGGTTGAGTTCGTTTATGCTGAGCGGGACAAGATCCTCGAATGTATGCAGCGAATCGTTTTTCAGTATTTCCTGTATAAGCTGAGCCTTGCCTGCGGTAATGCCGTACTGGTCTTTCAACTGATCTATATCGGAATCAGAAGAAATAGTCTGACTGAGCACGGCGCCGGTAAAGTTTTCGGTCTGGAGCAGGGAGTTTACTTCCTGGGTCAGTCTTTCCTGCAAAGCTGAGCTTACAGCGGGGTCGATGTTGTCAACGCTTATCAGAATCGAGTTTGCAAGGTCATTGAGATAGCCGTTACGCAGCATCGAACCGATGATCGCGTTTACGGCGACATCCAGGTCGCTGCCCTTAAAGTCCATATCCCCTATTACTTTTTTGCCGTCCTCATTCAAGCCGACGACATCTAAAATGCGTTCCTTTTTATTGGCGGTGATCTGGATACTGGGGTTTACATCTAAAGACACCGTAGAATCTACCGAATAATTCATGTCATAGACCTTAAATCCTAATATACCTCCCAGCATAAGCAGAAAGCAGGCCGCTGCGGCGGCAAAATACTTCAGATACGGTATTGATTTGTTTTCCTTTTTCATAACTGTCACTGTTCCTTTCTTTTCTCTGCAGTCAGAGAGAACAGAATCCAGAACATCGGGGGTGGCAGCGGTGAAAGCATCTTTGATTTTTCTGTTAAGTTCAACGTCTTTCATCAAAATCACTCTCCTTTACAGAATTTTTTTCAGTTTCTTTATTGCCCTGTTGTATTTTGAAAGAACAGTGGCGACAGGCATTTGCAGCAGGCCGGCGATCTGACGGTGTTTAAAGCCTGCAACTGCGTGAAGTATCACGATTTGCCGTTCGCTGTCCGAGAGCAGGCTCAGACATTGATTTATGATGATTTTATTTTCCGCCGAGACTGACGGGTCAAAGGCGGTCAGGTCTTCAAATTCCTGCGGATCTGCATCAGCTGCCTTTTTGTTGTCGTTCAATTTTTTCAGACATAGATTTTTGGTAATGGTAAGGATCCATGCCATAGGCTTTTTCTGTGATTTGTAGCTCTGGGCATATTCGTATATCCTCACATAGCTGTCATGCAGAATATCCTGCGCGTCATCTGTGTTTTTCAAAATAGAAAGGGCAAAGCTGTATACTGATGCACTCGTCTTGCGGTACAGCTGCTCCATAGCATGAGTCTGCTGCTGCGCAAGATCCAAGATGCATTGATCTATTATTTCGTTATCAGAGTCTGTAATCACTTGTAATGCTGACGTCAGGCAAAACATGGCAACAGTTTTACTCCTTTCATAATGTTAATCCGCAGAAATCGAATTTTATTGCATAAAAAACAAAAAAATTTTTCAAACCAGGACCGGCTGCTTTAATTCGTCTTGAGATCTTTGCAGTTCTTTGGCGTTTGAAAGCATCAGTTTGATACGGTTTATCTGGTTTACCTTAGTAGCGCCGGCGTCATAGTCGACCGCTACGATATTTATATCAGGCAGGCTTTCTTTCAGCGGGCGTATCATGCCCTTGCCGCAGATATGATTTGGAAGACAGCCGAACGGCTGCGTGCAGATGATATTTTTTGTGCCTGAATGGTACAGTTCCAGCATCTCCGCCGTGAGCAGCCAGCCCTCGCCCATTTTTACGCCCAGGTTTATATATCCGTCGCACATGGATATAGTCCTCTCTATCGGGGTCATAGGTTCAAAGCTGCTGTTTTGAGTTACGGCGTCTATCATATCCCGCTGCTTTTTCTTTGCAAAATCAAATGCGAATTTATAAATGAACAGCGGCATTTTCGTCATGTTGTAAAGCTTTTTATCGATTATACTGTTGTATATACAGTAAAAGCAGAAGTCCAGGAACCCGGGAACGCATACCTGTGCACCCTCGTCGACAAGAAACTGTTCAAGTCCGTTATTGCCCAGGCTTGAGAATTTGACGTATATCTCCCCTACTATGCCCACCTTTATAGGCTTTGTGTCATGTCTCGGTATTTTGTCAAAATCCAGGACTATCTGACGGTAGTACTCCTTGATCTTTTCATATCTGAGCGGACCGACAGTGCGCATGCCGGCCGCTATTTTTTCGGTCCATGCGTCAAGCAGGGCCCGGCTTTGGCCTTTGACCTTTTCGGTGGTGCGGCACTGGTTGTAAAGAGACATGAGCAGATCGCCGCAGGTCACGGCGTACATAAGCTTATGCAAGAGCGGTATTGTCAGCTTAAATCCGGGATGCTTTTCAAGCCCTGTCAGGCTGAACGATACCACCGGCACATATCCGTAGCCCGCCTTTATCAGCGCTTTGCGCAGCAGTGAAACATAGTTGGACGCGCGGCAGCCACCTCCGGTCTGGAACAGCATAAGCGCGACTTTGTGAGTGTCGTATCTGCCGCTTTTGAGTGCGTCTATGAACTGTCCTATTACAAGTATAGCCGGATAGCAGGTGTCGTTATGTACATATTTTAGACCGGATTCCACAACGGCGTGGCCTTCGTTTTCCAGCATCTGAGCCTTGTAGCCGTAGCTTTCCAGTACACGTATCACCATATTGAAATGTATCGGCAGCATGTTGGGAATAAGGATAGTATATTCCTTTTTCATTTTTTTGGTAAATTTAATATATTCCTTGTTTATTCTTATCACCTTTCATTCATTTCAAGAGCTCCCAAAAGACTGCGCAGTCTGATTTTTACAGCGCCCAGATTTGTGATCTCATCTATTTTTATCTGCGTATAATATTTTCCGTTTTTCTCAAGGATGCGGCGGACCTCGTCGGTAGTGATGGCGTCGACGCCGCAGCCGAACGATACCAGCTGCACCAGTGAAACATCTGAGTTATGCGCGGCAAATCTGGCGGCGCGGTATAACCGTGAATGATAGGTCCACTGGTTGAGAACGTGTACGCTGGGCATTTTGGCAAGATGGCAGACGCTGTCTTCGCTTACGACGACAAACCCCAGCGAGGCAGCGAGCTTGTTTATACCATGGCATATCTCGCTGTCTATATGGTACGGTCTGCCGGCGAGTATCATTATCCGCTTTGAGTTGTTTCTGGCGTACTCTATCGCCTGCTCGCCCCGGCGTCTTATATCCGCCATATGATCTTTATACTGACGCAAACCGTTTTTGACGGCATGCTTTATTTCTTTCAAAGAGATATTGCCAAACCGTCCGCAAAGACATTTGTACAGGCCTTTTGCAAGCTCCTTGGCGTTGGTTATATTAAGATACGGATATAAAAAACCAGACTCTGTCAGCCCGTCGATGTTTCCGGCCAAAAGCTCCGGATAATACGCAACGACGGGACAGTTGTAATGATTGTCCGCGGATTTTTCTTTTACGTTATATGTAAGGCACGGATAGAATATTGAGTCGACGCCTTTTTCCATCAGTGTGACAATATGTCCGTGCATCAGTTTTGCGGGATAGCATGCGGTGTCGGACGGTATAGTAAACTGTCCTTTTTCATACACCCGTCTGTTGGAGTCGCCGGACAGCACAACTTCAAATCCCAGATCTGTAAACACCCCGTGCCACAGCGGAAGCAGTTCATATATGCCCAGCGCCATCGGCAGTCCGATTTTACCTCTTTTGGCTGTACCGCCGCAGAAGGCGTTCAGCTTTTCAAGCTTGTATTCGTACAGATCCGGCAGCTTTTGAGCCGAACCAAGACTGCCCAGACCTTTCTCGCATCTGTTGCCGGAAATGAATTTCTTTCCGCCCTCAAAGGTATTGACAGTGAGTGTGCAGTGGTTTGTACAGCCGCTGCAGACAATAGTTTTTGACGTATGCGTAAAGTCAGCCAGACCGTCCCTGGTTATAATGGAGCTGTCTTTGCAGCTCATTGCTATAAGCGCGCAGCCGTATGCGCCCATAAGACCGGATATAGCGGGACGGATGACGTTTTTGCCGAGCTCTCTCTCAAATGCTCTGAGTACTGCGTCGTTTAAAAACGTGCCGCCCTGAACAATGATATTTTCGCCGAGCTCTGAAACGTCCGCCGCGCGAATGACCTTATAAACGGCATTCTTGACAACGCTTATCGACAGTCCTGCAGAGATATCCGCTACGCTGACCCCGTCTTTCTGTGCCTGTTTTACGGATGAATTCATAAATACGGTGCATCTGCTGCCCAGGTCTACGGGAGCGGGAGCAAACAGAGCCTGACGCGCGAATTCCTCCACCTCATAGCCCATTGATTTGGCAAACGTCTCTATGAATGAACCGCAGCCGGAAGAACATGCCTCGTTCAGCATGATGCTGTCTATTGCTCCGTTTCTGATTTTAAAGCATTTTATATCCTGGCCGCCGATATCAAGTATAAAATCAACATTTGGGCAGAAGTATTTTGCGGCTGTATAGTGCGCTATAGTCTCCACAACCCCGATATCTACGCCGAACGCGTTTTTGGCAAGCTCTTCGCCGTAGCCGGTAACAGCGCTGCCGGCGATTGTGATTTTATCCCCGCACAGTGCGTAAATCTGTCCGAGCTGTTGTTTTATTATATCCACAGGCGTGCCGTGGTTTGAAGAATAATATGTATAAAGTATTTCTTTGTCGGCCGACAGAAGAACAAGTTTTGTCGTCGTGCTGCCGCAGTCGATGCCCAGATATGCCTTGCCGCTGTAATCGGATATATTTTTTCTGGGCACGTCGGATTTTGCATGACGCTGATAAAACTGCTCATAATCCTGCTCAGACTCAAAAAGAGGCGGAAGAGCAGATATGATCGGCTTGTCGTTGAGACTTTTTTCGATATCGGAGCAAAGTCCGTCAAAATCGCGGGTATCCGCGCATTCTCTTGCATAAATCGCCGTGCCGAAAGCCACGGCGTACCTTGCGTATTCGGGAAATACCGCCTGTTTGTCAGACAGCTGGAGCGTCTGTTTGAAACGCTGCTGAAGGCCTTTGCAGTAGTACAGCGGTCCGCCTAAAAACAGGACCTTGCCTGTTATCTTCCTGCCCTGCGCAAGACCGGCTATGGTCTGATTTACAACGGCCTGGAAAATCGACGCTGCAATATCTGACTTTGCGGCGCCTTGGTTTAAAAGCGGCTGTATATCTGTTTTGGCGAAAACTCCGCACCTTGACGCAATAGGATATATTTTTTTGTGTTCCAGGGACAGTTTATCCATTTGGTCAACAGTGATATTTAGAAGTGTTGCCATCTGATCGATAAACGCACCCGTTCCGCCAGCGCAGCTTCCGTTCATGCGCTCGTCAGTCCCGCCGTCAAAAAATATGATCTTTGCGTCCTCGCCGCCAAGCTCTATTACGGTAGTCGTATCCGGCTCAAGAGCGTTTATGACCTTGCCTACGACAAATACCTCCTGCACAAAAGGCAGATCTATGCTCTGCGCCAGTCCGAATCCCGCAGAACCGGATATTGCGGCGGTAAACGTCTGATCTTTAAGTATGTGCGAGGCGTCATTGAGCATTTCAAGCAG
>CALXGU010000074.1 GCA_944387905.1 uncultured Clostridia bacterium | reverse complement strand
GCGGCGGTTATCATAGGAGGCGCTGTCATATCCAAAATATCAAAAAACTTCTTTGTTCATCTAATCGGCGTTGCGCTGGGCGGTATAATTTATTACATAGTATATCAGGTCGTAATATGCATGAAGGTCGATACAGACTTTTTAAAAATGCTGTCGGCACTTGTCGTAGCCGTATTTCTTGCAGTCCCGTATTGGAAAACAAAATATTTTTCCAAGAAAAAACAGCAGAAGAAGGGGGCGGCATGAAATGCTAGAGCTTAAAAATGTGACAAAGCTGTTCAATGCAGGTACGGTAAATGAAAAGCTTGCGCTTGATGATATCAGCCTTACCCTTAATGACGGAGATTTTGTGACGGTTATCGGCGGTAACGGAGCCGGAAAATCGACTATGCTCAATGCTGTTGCAGGAACGTATTTTGCGGACAGCGGTACTGTCTTGGTAGACGGAGTCGATATAACACGTCTGCCAGAGCATAAACGCGCAAAGTTCATAGGCAGGGTCTTTCAGGATCCCATGATGGGCACTGCCGCGGATATGTGGATCGAAGAAAATATGGCGCTTGCCAACCGCCGCGGAATGCGCCGCAGCCTGCGCTGGGCTATTACAAAAAAAGAACGTGAAAAATACCGTTCAATGCTTTCCGAACTTGAACTTGGTCTTGAAAACAGACTTTCTACAAAAGTCGGTCTGCTGTCAGGCGGACAGCGTCAGGCCTTGACTCTGCTTATGGCTGTAATGAAACAGCCAAAGGTGCTGCTGCTTGATGAGCATACTGCGGCTTTGGATCCTAAGACTGCTGCTACAGTTTTGCAGCTGTCGGAAAAATTTATAAAGGAATTTAATCTTACTACGCTTATGGTAACGCATAATATGAAAGACGCTATTGCGCACGGCAACCGTCTGATAATGATGAACGCCGGTAAAATAGTTCTTGATATAAGCGGGCAAGAAAAACAAAAACTTACAGTTGAAAAGCTTCTGGATTTGTTTTCAAAATCCAGCGGAACGGATTTCGCAAACGACAGAGCGCTTTTGGGCTGATTTTAAAGCCGGAGAAAAATTCTCCGGCTTTTTTATTTTTTCTATTGACATATAGGGCGAAGTGTTGTATCATTGTATTAAGACAGCAATACAGTGGAGGTGATGAAATGGCATGGAAATTTGATGCGGATACGCCGGTCTTTTTGCAGATAGAGAGAAAAATCTGTGCTGATATATTGAGCGGCAAATATGCGGCTGATACGCAGCTCCCGTCTGTTAGACAGTTTGCCATTGAGGCATCGGTCAATCCGAATACTGTACAAAAAGCGCTGGGTGAACTGGAAAACACAGGATTAGTTTACTCTAAAGGCACAGTTGGTAGGTTTGTAACGAGTGACCAATGTATTTTAGAAAGGGAACGCCGTAATGTGAAAAAACGTGTGATAAGCGATTTTTTGAAATCGGCGGCTTCACTTGGATTATCCAAACAGGAAATAATCGATTATTTGAATGAGGGGGATATTTGATGTATACACTTGAATGTATAAATCTATACAAAAGATATGACAAAAACCGAAATGTCATTGAAAATCTGAATCTTAAGATCCCGGAAGGCAAGATAGTGGGACTTTTGGGACCTAACGGCTGCGGTAAAACAACACTGATAAAAATGGCGGCCGGACTTTTGCAGCCGACATCTGGACAGATCCTTGTATGTCAAAAACCTGTATCTGATATTACAAATTCCTATATTTCATATCTGCCTGAACGCACCTATTTTGATTCAAGCATGAAAGTCAGTCAGCTGATAGACTTTTTTGAGGAGTTTTATTCTGATTATGACAGGGCAAGAACGCTGCATATGCTCAGAGATCTGGGGATAGATGCGAATATGCGTCTGAAAACGCTCTCCAAAGGAACAAAGGAAAAGGTTCAGCTTGTAATGGTAATGTCCAGAAATGCAAAGCTGTATATGCTTGACGAACCTATAGGAGGTGTTGATCCCGCAGCGCGTGATTATATATTAAACACAATTATTTCTAATTATAATCCTAATGCGACTGTTTTGATAACCACACACTTGATAAGTGATGTGGAAAAGCTTTTAGACGAGTTTTTCTTTATAGGCTACGGCGGAGCGATCCTTCGCAGCGGCAATGCTGACCAAGTCAGGGAAACAGAGGGAAAATCCCTTGACCAAATATTCAGGGAGGAATTCAGATGTTCGGTAAATTATTAAAATACGATTTTACACATTATTTAAAACTCTGGGTAATCGGTGCCGCGACCACGCTGGTGATGTCGTTGATCGGCGGATTTTGCCTAAATAATATAAGTTATCTTTACAAAAATGAAAAATATTTTCTTGTAATGATGTTTACGTTTGCGATCATTGTATCAGTAATCTGCTTTGCCGGATTTGCTATTTTATCGACAGTACTGATATGTTTAAGGTATGCAAAAAACTGTTTTTCCGATGAGGCATATCTTACATTTACTCTTCCGGTAAAAAGAAGCACGGTCTTTAACTCTAAATTATTCAACGGTATTTTATATTATCTGATGACGATAATAGTTGAAATCTTATGTATGTATCTTTTCTTAAGAATAGGAGTGCCCGGATTTTACTATGATTTTAATATTCAGCTGCATTATTTGTTTACTGTTTCGGCAAATTTGCTTGGAAATTATTACTTCGCATATTTTGCTGTAATCCTGATTCTTATTGTATTATCGATACTATTTAATATTACCATTATATATTTCTGCGTCACCATTGCCGGCACGAAATTTAAAAAGAATAAAGTACTCGCAGGCATAGGTATCTATTACCTTGTATCTATAATCACGGGAGTTGTAGGTCAGGTTGGTATGATCATATCAACATATGTTCTTGATGATCATGTCAACAGAGCTTCGGCGCTGATATTTATTGCAATAATTGCTGTCTGGATGTTTGCTGTTATTGCCGCGCTTTATTATTGGCAGCTTAATATGCTGGACAAAAAACTAAATCTTGCATAATACGGAAGGGGGATTTAAATGTTTAAAAAGCTAACGGCTGTAATGCTTATGTGTATACTCGCACTCATAGTATTATCCGGATGTTATTTCTCTTACACGATAGACAACAACAGTACTGCATATCCGGACTCAGATACATATTTTGATTCGCAAATGCCGTATTACGGAGACTACAATAATTATGCCGGGTATTATGACGATACTGGTTATTCAAATTTTGTGTCAAATATCATACTTGTATTTTTCGGCTATATAATACCGGTAATATTTATAATATTAAGTCTGGTATTTTATTATAATAGTAAATCTGAGCGACGTACAGCCTGGTTTATAATGACAGGTGTAGGTCTTGCGCTTTCAGTTTTGACGACACTATTTATAATATTTTCAAAGTAATAGATAAAACAGCCCGGCAGAATCGGGCTGTTTTATTTAATTTTTGTAACTATACTTTACATTTTTGATATAATTGATTATACTGTATTGTATATTAAGTAAAAATCATAAAGGGAAATTAGGAATGAGAAAAAGACTGTTAACTACCGTTATCGTTATGGTGTTGTCTGTTCAGCTTGTGTTGTCCTGCTTTGCTCAGGAAACAGAAGTCCAGGCGCCGCCTGAGGTGACGGCTCAGAATGTATATATGGTAAATTTGAACACCGGTGCAGTAGTATATGAGAAATCAGCAGACGAAAGAATATATCCGGCATCGCTTACAAAACTGGTGACGATGCTTGTGGCGGCTGATATGATCACCGATTACAGTCAGGTGATAACTGTGTCTGATGACTGTTATGATGATCTTGTTATAGGCAGTTCAAATATGAATCTAAAAGACGGAGAAGAGATATCACTGGATGATCTTATGTACGGACTTGCATTATCCAGCGCAAACGAGGCGTCCAATGCTCTGGCTATTTATCTTTGCGGCAGCATCGAGGAGTTTGTGACAAAGATGAATGAAAAAGCCAAATCGCTTGGGGCGGTCAATACACATTTTGTGAATACACACGGTCTGCATGACGATGAGCATTATACAACCGCCAAAGATATGGGTATTATTGCAAAAGCGGCATTTACAAACGACACTGTAATGAAATATATATCTTCTTCCGTACACGAAATAGCACCTACGAACAAAACGGAAGAGAAACGCACTCTTGTGACTACAAACTCTCTTTTGCGCAAAAACAGCGAGTATTATTATAAATACTGCAAGGCAGGCAAGACCGGTACGACAACACCGGCGGGATATAATCTTGTATCATTATCAGAAAATGATGATACTGAATTTTTGCTTGTAGCCATGCATGTGCCAAAAGAATCCGTAACTACCAATACGGTTTTCAACGATTCCAAGCTGCTGTATAATTGGGCGTTTGATAACTATAAAAATAAAAAAATACTAGACAGCACAGAGGTGATCACGGAAGTAGAAGTAGAGTTGTCGGCAGAGGGAGATCATCTGATCTTAGTTCCGCAAAAGAATGTGTATTCTGTAGTTCCTGTAGGAATTGATATAACAACTTTAGAGCGTAAAGTGCAAACACAGGATGAAATATATGCACCTGTAACACAGGGAGATGTACTGGGAACGGTCACTCTTTCCAAAGACGGAATAGATTATGCAACAGTGAATCTGGTGGCGGCAAGTGATGTAGAACGCTCTACTGTTTTGTACTACCTTCATCTTATCGAGCAGTTTTTTTCTAATTTATGGGTAAGAATTGCTTGCATAATCATTGGTATTCTTATAATTATATATATAATAATTATGATTACGCAAAACAGACGGAGACGCCGTAGAAAATTACGCAGAAGAGTACGTTTTTAATTTGATTTTATGTTGATTTTTTTAACTAAATGATGTATAATAAGGTAACATTTTATGTTACCTTATTTTTTGGAGTAGATAATGGACAGACTAAAGAACAATTTGCATTTCAATTTTACTGATTATAAGTTCCCGGATATAAATCTGGAGGAATGTACATATACGGAATATAAACCGTCGCAGTCAGAAAATATATTTGCGTCAAAAAGCGCAGTAATAATAGCGGTAAGTGACGGAAAGGCGGCAGTCACCCAGTCAGATAATCGCTTTACCGTCACAAAGGGCAAGGGTATATTGGTAAAACCCGGAATGTCGGTTGTGGTCAAGTCAGACAGTATCGAGCCTGTCGTCATGATATGCGTCAAAATATCCGGAGAGTCAGTGAAGTCGTTTTTGTCTTTGATAGATAAAAAGCAAAACAGTATAATACTGGATTTTGACAGTAACGGGAAAATAGCAGACAGTGCGCGTGACCTTATCACGGAATGTGCAAAGACATATAGTTCTGATTATGCTATTATATTGTCGTTTTATGATTTTATAAACAGTATGCATGAGCATTACACTGAGAAAAAAATCCCGACAAAAAATGTGTACATGACACGTGCAGTTGAGTATATAAAGCAGAATTATAATAAGAATTTAAGCGTAGAGGGAATAGCCAATATGCTTGGTATAGAGCGCAGTTATCTTTCCAGACTGTTTAAAACATATAAAAATAAGAGTACACAGAATTACATAATAGATTATCGTATGCGCCAGGCGAAACGGATGTTTGAGGAAGAGGATATGAATGTATCGCAGGTGTGTACTGAGGTAGGATACACAAATATATATTGCTTTTCGCGCATATTCAAAAGCAGAGTGGGCATGCCGCCCAAGGAATATATGGAGCGTTGCCGGCGGCAAGGAGTTCAGGCAATGGTGGAAGCAGGAGAAATTATATAGCGGTATAAATAGATAAAATAAAAAAACGGCAGATTATCTGCCGTTTTTTATTAACCTTTGACAGCGCCCGCAATAACGCCGTCAATAATATATTTTTGTCCGAAAAGATAAAATATAATAATCGGAATAATAGCTAAGACGAGCATAGCCATAAACGCGCCCCAGTCTACCGAGCCGTAAGCGCCCTGCATAGTAAGCTGTACTGCTACCGGGATGGTTTTGAATCTGGATCCCAGCACGAGATAGGGCAGAAGATAGTCATTCCAGATCCACATCGTTTCAAGTATCGCAACTGTTACAGTAATTGGCTTTAATACCGGAAAAACAATTCTGAAAAATGTCTGGATAGGATTGCATCCGTCAATCATAGCAGCCTCTTCTATTTCAAGCGGGACACTTTTTATAAAACCTGAATACATGAAAACGGAAAGACCCGCTCCGAATCCGAGATATACAAAAATAATGCCGATAGGATTGTTAAGAGATAAATTGGTTACCGTTGCCGTCATGGTATACATAACCATCTGAAACGGTACAACCATACTGAAAACCAGGATAATATAGAAAAATCTGCAGAATCTGGAATTTGAACGATTGATATACCAAGCGCACATAGCAGCGCACAGTAAAATCAGCAGAACGGAAAAAACGGTTATAAAAAGAGATCTTCCGAATGCGCCTATAGGACTTAAGGCGCTGACGGCACTGTCCCAGGAATCTGAGAAACCTGTCAGAACAGAAGTTATATCTCTGCCGAAGAAACCTGAATTTACAATACCTCGAAGATAATTAGAGCTTTCAAAAGTTTCACTTGTCGGCAGTTCAAACGGAGAACTCATAATATAAAGTTTGTTTTTAAAAGAGTTGAAAGCAACAATCACAATGGGGGCAATAAACGCCAATGCCAGAACAGTTAGTAATATATAAAAAATCACTTGAAAAACAGTTTTTTGTTTTTTCATCACAACTGTTCCTCCCTTGCCCGTGTAATTTTAAGCTGTACCCAAGCTATTAAGGCCACAATCAGTGCAAAGATCAGAGCTTTTGCCTGACCTACTCCCTGCTGACCGACCGAGCCGTAAAACGTATTGTAAATATCCAGAGCCATCATAGCGGTTTCTCTGTTAGGAGCACCGTTTGTGAGAGCCAAGTTTTGATCGAACAGTTTAAATGAGTTTGACAGAGTGAGAAACGTGCATATAGTAACTGCCGGCATAATCATGGGCATGATTATGCTTTTAAGAGTTTGAAAAGAGGACGCACCGTCGATATGTGCAGCTTCTATAAGCGATCCGGGAATACTCTGTATTCCGGCTATATAAATAACCATCATATATCCGATCATCTGCCAGTTCATCAGAACGACCAATCCCCAGAATCCATACGTGGCAGAATAGGTCAGGTCCACTCCCATACCC
>CALXGU010000073.1 GCA_944387905.1 uncultured Clostridia bacterium | reverse complement strand
AAAGCGGCGCAAGCTCGATGGAACCGTTGAGTTTTATTATTTCTATTTCACGGCTTTTTTCTGAGTAATAGTGCTTTGCAATGCCGGGGAACTTTGTCGCGACTCTGAGGACTACGTCCGGATTGTCCTTGAAGTCCTTTTTTGCCGCCACCGCCATTCGGCATTTGCCGATATTGAGGTCGCACAGCTCATATACATCAGGTCTTGACTCAAGCAGGATATCCTTGCCCACGATCCCGATATCCGCCGCGCCCTTTTCTACATAAATGGCGACATCAGATGGTTTTACCCAGAAATATCTAACCCGGTTCTGTAAGCTTTCAAATATCAGCTTTCTGTTCTGCTCATGTATCTGGCTGCATGAATATCCGGATTTTTCAAACACGTCATATGCTGATTCTCCCAGCCTGCCCTTGGGCAGCGCTATATTTACAAAATCATCCGTCAATGCTCTCACCTCCGCAGGTCCGTGCGGCGGGACTGTTCATGAACAGTCTGTCCAGACCGTCCAGATATACCGCGAATCCGATGGCCCCTCCGCTTTTACCCAGCTTTTCAAGCAGACTGTCGTATCTGCCGCCTGAAAGCACGCTCTGAGGTATGCCGTCTATAAACCCTTTGAAAATTATACTATTATAATAGTTTGTATCATTGAGTATCGAAAAATCAAGCCTGAGATTATCGTATTTTCCTCCGGCATACAAAATTTCGACAATGCGTTCAAGCGTCTCAAGCGCAGCATCAGTCACGCCGTTCAATGAAAACTGCTTTGCCTTGGCGATGACGTCATCAGGCCTGCCGTAAAGACCGCATACGCCTTTGAGGGCCTCGGTACTGCGCAAGTCGGCTCCGCACCTGCCGCATATCTCGGCCACCGCGTCAACGCTTTTTGCCTGCACGGCGGACATAAGCTGTGATCTTACGCTGGCATCATCAGCCGCGGCATTTATCATACCGGTCGTAAAGCCTATATTGCTCAGATCGAGCAGAAAGCTGCCGCCTATGCACTCAAGACTTTTATATGCCAGTGATATTACCTGGGCGGTTAGGTTTATATCGATATCTCCGATACATTCAAGTCCGGTCTGCATAAGTTCCCTGAACCCGCTGTCGCTTGCGCGGTAAACACATTCATTATAAAATACTTTCTGTGTGCCGCGGGTGTCTTTTGTGTTTTTAATTATAGACAGAGTTATATCCGGCTTTAAGGCCATAAGCCTTCCGTCTGTATCAGTGAAAGTCAGTATGCTTTTATCGGAAAGAAAGCTCTTGTTCTGTGCGTACAGGTCATACTCTTCAAATTTACTGACCTTATACCGCTTGTAGCCGCTGTCCAGATACAGCCGGCGTAGTGCAAAGACTGCCCGCTCCGACGGAAGAAGCTGATCATCATTCAATGTCATTTGCCTCACGCTCCTTAAGTCTTTTGAATACTGTTTTATACCCGTCCTTGCCGTAGGTGAATGCGCGGTTGACTCGGCTGATGGTCGCTGAGCTGGCTCCGGTCTGCTCCGCTATTTTGCTGTATACTTTCTTTTCTGTCAGCAGTTTTGCTACCATTATCCGCTGTGACATATCCAGCATTTCCTTTGTGGTCAGCAGATCCTCCAGGAAAGCCGCATATTCCTCTTTGGTCTTAAGCGTCATCAGTCCGTCTATCAGCAGCTGTGCGCTGTTGCTGTGAAATACATCCATAACAAATCTCTCCGTAAGTTGATTTACTTTAACATGATAGCGCTTTAATGTGTAAAAGTCAATAGAGTTTTTAAAAAATTAAAATTAGTGTAGACAAATAAAAAACAGTATGGTATAATTGTATACAAAAATACATATATTCCGATTGGGGAGATAATAATGCTTGAGATTTCACCGAAATCCAATTTGTTGGAACAGAACAGCTATAAATATAAACTTCAGGATGTGGATGAACCGAATCTGTACAGGGATATATATAATTATGAAGACGTTCCTAAGGTCGTATTCAACCACAGACGGGTACCGCTGTCGATGCCGGAGGATATCTGGATAACGGATACATCATTCAGGGACGGACAGCAGTCGGTCAATCCGTATACCGCTGACCAGATCGTGGATCTTTACAAGCTCATGTCAAAGCTGGGAGGGCCGTACGGCATAATACGCCAGACCGAGTTCTTCATTTACAGCAAAAAGGACCGTGAGGCTATCGAACGGTGTATGGATCTGGGGCTCAAATTTCCCGAAATAACCACATGGATACGCGCAAGCCGCGAGGACTTCAAGCTTGTAAGGGATCTGGGGATACGTGAGACAGGCATACTTGTCAGCTGCAGCGACTATCATATCTTTAAAAAGATGAAAATGACCCGCTCCCAGGCAATGGACCATTATTTGGCTACCGTCAAGGACGCGTTTGAGGCGGGTGTAATGCCGCGCTGTCATCTGGAGGATATAACGCGCGCAGACTTTTACGGGTTTGTAGTTCCGTTTGTAAACGAGCTTATGAGACTTTCAAGAGATGCCAAAATACCTGTACGCATCCGCGCGTGCGACACTATGGGCTACGGTGTGCCGTATACGGAGGTCGATCTGCCCAGAAGTGTTCCGGGTATCGTTTACGGGCTCCAGCATTACGCGGACGTCAAAAGCGAGCTTTTGGAATGGCACGGTCACAACGATTTTTACAAGGCGGTCGCAAACGCGTCTACCGCATGGCTGTACGGCGCTTCGGGTGTCAACTGCTCGCTTTTGGGTATCGGCGAGCGCACGGGAAACGTACCGCTTGAGGCGATGGTGTTTGAATACGCGTCGCTGAGAGGTTCGCTTGACGGTATGAATCCGACGGTTATTACGGAAATTGCGGATTATTTTAAAAACAATATCGGATATAAAATACCGCCTATGACACCGTTTGTCGGTAAAAACTTCAACGTGACACGTGCCGGGATCCATGCCGACGGACTTTTGAAGGACGAGGAAATATATAATATATTCGATACCAAAAAACTGCTTAACAGACCGGCTTCTGTCAAGATCAGCAAGACGTCCGGGCTGGCGGGCATCGCTTACTGGATAAATCAGAACTATGACTTGACTGGCGCGGATATGATAGACAAGCGCGATCCGCTTGTGGCGGCTGTCAAGCAATGGGTCGACACGGAATACGAAAGCGGACGCACCGCCTCGCTGTCTAACGAGGAGCTGGAGACCAAAATAGATCAGCTCTCGGGCGGCAAGTACAAGCGGGTATAGAGAGGGGTTTACCATGAGAGAACACAAGAGTATTTCAATAGCGGACCAGATTTTTGAACAGCTTGAGCACGATATCCTGATAGGAAAATATCAGCGGGGAGAGATCCTGACAGAACTAAAGCTATCCGAGACGCTCGGCGTTTCACGAACACCGATTCGCGAGGCGCTGCGCAGACTTGAACAGGAGCACATTATAGAGGAGACCAGCCGCGGCGCAGTCGTTATCGGTATCTCAAAAGAGGACCTTTTCGATATGTACGAAATACGCATGCATCTGGAGGGGCTTGCCGCGGCGCGCACGGCGAGCAATATAACAGACGAAGGGCTGGCTCAGATGAGGGAAGTTCTGGATCTTCAGAAATATTATGTAGACAAGACCGATGAGGATAACTCGGATAATTCGGATAACATAAAGAATCTGGATTCTCAGTTTCATCGCCTGCTTTACTATTTCAGCGGCAGCAAGTCGTATTATGACACGCTTTTGCCGATACACAAAAAAATGATAAAATACCGCAAGGCGGCAATGAAGAGCCACAGCAGAGCAAGGGAATCGCTGAGCGAGCACGAGGGTATTTACCGCGCGCTGGAAAAACACGATCCCGAGCTTGCTCAGAGGCTTGCAATAGAACACGCTCAGAGAGCGCGCAACAGCATACTTGAAAAGGAGATATAACAAATGGGACTTACGCTTTCACAAAAAATCATCAAAAATCATCTTGTCAGCGGCCAAATGGTGCCGGGACAGGAAATATCACTTCGAATCGACCAGACCCTGACTCAGGACGCCACCGGTACAATGGCATATCTTGAATTTGAGACCATGGGCATTGACCGCGTGCGGACAGAGCGCTCTGTTGCATATATTGACCACAATACGCTCCAGTCCGGGTTTGAAAACGCGGACGATCACCGTTATATCCAGTCGGTAGCAAAAAAACACGGCATATATTTTTCACGTCCCGGAAACGGGATATGCCATCAGGTACATCTGGAGAGATTCGGCATCCCCGGCAAGACTCTTATAGGTTCTGACAGCCATACTCCGACAGGCGGCGGCATTGGTATGCTCGCTTTCGGCGCGGGCGGACTTGACGTTGCGGTCGCAATGGGCGGCGGAGCTTACTACATAACCATGCCTAAGATGATAAAGGTGAATCTTACCGGAAAGCTGCGCCCGTTTGTTACGGCAAAGGACGTCAGTCTTGAGATCCTGCGTATACTGTCTGTCAAGGGCGGCGTAGGCTATATAATCGAGTGGACGGGTCCGGGCGTCGCAAATCTTACGGTGCCGGAACGCGCCACTATCACAAATATGGGTACGGAGCTTGGCGCTACTACATCGATATTCCCGTCAGACGAAGTGACACGTCAGTTTTTGAAAGCAGAGGGCAGAGAGCAGGATTATACTCCGCTGTGTGCCGATGACGACGCGGAGTATGACCGCGTTATCGATATAGATATGTCCTCCCTCAAGCCGCTTATCGCACAGCCGCACATGCCTGATAATGTCGTGACTGTTGAAAGCCTTAAGGGCACAAAGGTCGATCAGGTATGCATCGGCTCGTGCACAAATTCATCGCTGCTTGACATGCTGAAGGTCGCGGCGATGCTCAAGGGCAGAACTATCAGCGATTCAGTCAGCCTTTCGGTTTCCCCGGGTTCAAAGCAGGTACTTGCCATGCTTGCAGACTGCGGTGCGCTCAGCGATATCATAGCCTCCGGCGCACGTGTTCTGGAATGTGCATGCGGACCGTGCATAGGCATGGGATTTTCACCCAACTCCTCCGGTGTGTCCCTGCGCACCTTCAACCGTAATTTTGAGGGCAGAAGCGGCACGGCGGACGCCAAGGTATATCTGGTATCCCCTGAGACGGCAGTAGCCGCCGCGCTTACAGGCCAGATCACAGACCCTTCGACTCTGGATATAGATATCAAAATAGATTTCCCGGACAAATTCAAAATAGACGACAGTGCGGTGATCCCTCCAGAACCGGCAGAAACAGCGGACAGGATAGAGATACTGCGCGGTCCGAATATAAAGAAATTCCCGGAGAGCAGACCTCAGACCGACAGCATAAAAGCCCCGCTTATCCTGAAGGTCGGCGACAATATCACCACCGATCATATAATGCCTGCGGGCGCAAAGATACTGCCGTACCGCTCCAATATACCGTATCTTTCTCAGTTCTGCTTCGGAGTATGCGACAAAACTTTTCCTGAGCGCGCAAAAGCGGCTGGCAGCAGTATTATCGTCGGCGGTTCAAACTACGGTCAGGGCTCATCCAGAGAGCACGCAGCGCTTGTGCCGCTGTATCTGGGGGTACGTGTTGTGATAACCAAAAGCTTTGCGCGTATCCATATAGCAAATCTTATTAACGCGGGCATCATGCCTCTCACATTCAAAAATCCGGATGACTATGACAAGCTCAGTCAGGGCGATATCCTTTCTATAGACGGTGTGTTTGACGGAATGGACAGCTCTCAGATGACGCTTGTAAATGAGACTTCCGGACAAAAAATACCGCTTGTGTGCAGCTTTACGCAAAGACAGAAGGATATACTCAAGGCAGGCGGACTTTTAAGCTATACTAAGAAAGAAGGCAAATAATGATGGATAAATATATAGATGCTGCCGTAGAGCAGTTCAGAACGCTTATAACAGAACAGCTTGCCCGTCAGAACAGAATGGAGCAGGATAATTTCGTAAAAGATTTCAAAACCGCGGATAAAATAATTATAGGCACCTGCGGCGGCGACGGCATCGGCCCGATAATAACGGACGGCGCGCAGCGCGTACTGGAATTTCTGCTTGACGATCAGATCAAATCCAAAAGAGTGGAAATGCGCAGAATAGACGGTCTGACTATCGAGAACCGGCTCGCGTGCGGCAAGGCAATACCCGACGATGTTCTTGCACAGATAAAGCAGTGCGACGTCATACTGAAGGGACCTACCACAACTCCCAAGGGCGGCACGATGGAGAGCGCGAACGTGGCTATGCGCCGCGAACTTGACCTCTATGCAAATGTGCGTCCGGTGAGCGTGCCGGAGCTTGATATCGACTGGATATTCTACCGTGAAAACACCGAGGGCGAGTATGTTCTGGGCAGCCGCGGCGTTGAGATACCCGAAAAGCTGGCTATGGACTTTAAGGTCACAACCGACGCCGGTACAAAGCGCATCGCCCGTGCGGCGTTCGAGTACGCCAAAAACAACGGCAAGACAAATGTAGCTATTGTCACAAAGGCGAATATCATGAAGAAAACAGACGGAAAGTTTTCCGAACTTTGTCATCAGGTCGCCAAGGACTATCCGGGCATCGAGGCAGACGACTGGTATATAGATATCATGACTGCCAACTTGATAAATGAAAACAACAGAAGCAAATTCCAGGTGTTTGTGCTTCCGAATCTGTACGGCGATATCATAACCGACGAGGCTGCTCAGATACAGGGCGGAGTAGGTACTGCGGGCAGCGCTAATATAGGTGACAGATACGCCATGTTCGAGGCGATCCACGGCTCGGCGCCCAGGATGATAGAGCGCGGAGACGGTAAATACGCCAATCCGTCAAGCATGCTGAAGGCCGCCGAGATGCTGCTTCGTCATATAGCTATGGGCGATCGGGCCGACAAGTTGGCAAAGGCTATGAAAATCTGTACCGAGACAGAAAAGAAACTGGTTATTACCGGCAGAAGTACCGGCGCTACCTGCAATGAGTTTGCAGACTATGTCATGGAGACACTCAGTGCTCTTTGATTTACTGGCAAGTTGCGCGGCAAAGCGTTTCGGTGTTGACACGGCGGCTTTTGCCGTTGTATAATACTACACAAATATTTAAGCGGAGTTTTAAAATGAACAACAAAGACAAAACAATGGATAAAATAGTCGCGCTGTGCAAAAACCGCGGTTTCGTATATGCGGGCAGCGAGATTTACGGCGGACTTGCAAACAGCTGGGACTACGGACCTTTGGGCGCTGAACTCAAAAACAACGTCAAATGTATGTGGTGGAAAAAATTTGTGCAGGAATGTCCGTATAATGTCGGACTTGACAGCGCAATACTGATGAACCCGCAGACATGGGTGGCATCTGGACATCTTGGCGGATTTTCCGAC
>CALXGU010000072.1 GCA_944387905.1 uncultured Clostridia bacterium | reverse complement strand
AGTCTGCCCATGGCGTCTCCCATTGTCTTCCATGCAAGAGCAGGCTGTTTTGCACGATAATCGTTGCCCTCGGAACCGCGATAACCCCAATACAGAATAGTACGTGCACCGGCGTCATATGCCGCATCAGCGGCATATACCATATCCTCCTCTGTACCGGCAGGTATATTGTACCCCTGTATCCATATATTGTGGTCTTTTCCGTACCGTTCACACACATCCAGGCATTTACGTGTACTGTTATATACCAAATCATACACATCTATTCCTGTTTTTGGATTAGAGCGAGATACCCAATACGGATCTGTGCCAATATTATTCATTGTTTCCAATTTGCCCAAAACATCTATATTGTTGAGACTTATTCCATGATTTTTACTCGGCATTACGCAAACGATATTCTCCATACCCTTTGATGCTGCATATTCAGTAACGATCTTAAAATAATTGTAAATAGTCCACTCCTGAAATTCTATGCAGTCTTTATCCAATTTCTCCGGCATAGCACGCCCGAAACGCTCGGCAAACAGCTTTTTACAGCGCGGACATGCACATGCAAACACATCGTCCTTTATAGGCATAGCAGGTTCGTCCCAAAAGATTTTTCTCCCGCCGCAATCATATACCTTATCTATCCATTCCTTACTCCACTCAATAAAGCGTTCATGATTATAACAGACGTTTATCGGGCGTATTTCACCGTTTGAAAAATACTGATGAGCATCCGGAAAATAACAAAGAAAATGAGAGGTATCGCCCGGTGTACCGTTAAGTCCCCAGTTGTCTACCCACAGATCAAGACCCAGTCCGGTAGTTGCAGAGAATATGTCTTTCATAACATCACTGCTGCGTTTCCAGTCATTATGAGACATCATATGTACCACCAAATTAAAATTATGCTCAAGTATATCTTTCATGTCCTTTTCAACACTTGAAAGCAGTCTGTTGCCATGATAAGCGACTCCGAGTTTTAATGTATCCATATATTTACCTCCCTATAATTAGTTTTTAGGATAAATTATTTTCAAAGTGCTGTTGCTTGAAGCGGACTCAACAGTTGTGCAGCATACAGCAACAGTACTTGCTCCCTCCAATGGTGATACCGGTGAAGATTTTCCGTTTATAAGCGCGTCTACGAATTGATCTATTTCTGCGCCGACATTATGATTGTTTATATTTACAGGTAGTTTCTGTGCATGCGTATATGATATACGTCCGTCCTCAAGCGGTTCATCCATTGAATACAGAGAAATTTCAGGTGAAGTATTGTCACATATTATAGTACCTCTGGTTCCGTAAAGAACAGTGCGCATCGTATAATCACGACGGCAACCGGTAGATACAAACACCTTGCCTATGACGTTGTCCGGGAACTTATATATAGCTATTACACAGTCGTCTGTCGGCCAGTCAAGCATACACTTATGATTTGAATATGCAGTAACTTCCGTGGGATCTCCTGCTATCCAACGAAGCAGATCAACTGCATGACAGCCACCGCCAATAAAGCTGCTGCGTTCCGGAGTTTTGCGCCATGAGTTTTTGCCCTCTGCTTTTTCATAATTATGTGCGTACTCGCTCTCTACAAAAAACAGCTTGCCGATCCTGCCGCTGTCAACTATTTCTTTTGCCAGTATAAACGCGGGGGTACAGCGGCATACCTGACCTATCATCAGCATATTTCCGGTTTTGCGCTGTATACGCATCATTTCCTCACATTCTTCCATGTTCAATGCCATAGGCTTTTCACATAAAACATGTTTTCCCGCCTCAAGAAATGCCTTTGTCATTTCAAGATGAAGCTGATCGGGCGTAACAATAATTACAGCGTCAACATTTTTGTCATCAACAAGCTCTTTATAATCCTTTACCGCGATTTCAACATTGTATTTAGTCTTGGCTTCATTCAGTGCATCATCATCTATATCGCAGACAGCATAAAGATTAGCGTTTTCATTATTTACAACACCCTTCATGTGCGATATTCCCATTGCACTTGAACCTATTACAGCAATATTCAATTTGTTTTTTTCCATGATAATACACTCCTTTTATTATTTTTCTAAATTATATCAATTTGCTCTTGACAATTCAACGCTTAAATGTTTGAATTAATATACATTTTGTTGTTTTAAAGAAGGTGTCAGCATGAAATATGAAGTACTGGGGAACAATAAACAAGCAGATCTGAATCTATATGTCTGTGAGCGTGATGTCCATATCGAACCCGGCACCTGCTATGGCCCTGTGATCCGGGATTCATACATCATTGAATGCTGCACTTTTGGAGAAGGATCAATTATAATAAACGGCACAGCATTCGATTTACGCCCCGGTGACTGCATGATACTGTTTCCGGGCGATACGATTACGCATATTACGGGAGATAAGCCGCGAAACGGAGTGTGGTGCGCGGTAAAGGGCATAAAAATAAGCTCGTATCTGGCGGATGTGGGAATCAGTTCTCAGCACCCTTATGTACCAAGAGATGCTTTTCCTAAAATACTTAAAATAATCAATAAGCTTATAAAAATGAAAAACGATAACGATGCCGGAGCGGATCTGCGCCGAACAGCATGTATACATGAAATATTCGGAGAAATTTTACGGTTTGCAAAAAAAGAAAACGATAAAGGCGCATATATAAAAAAGGCTGTTTATATTATCGAAACACGTTATGCCGAGCAACTCTCTGTTGCGGGCCTTGCCACGGATATAGGTCTGGAACGGTGCTATTTTTCCACCCTCTTTAAAAAAGTTACAGGGATATCGCCTCAACAGTATATAGCTGATTTCAGAATTAAAAAAGCTTGTGAACTGCTGCTGACTCAGGACTGCTCTGTGAGTGAGATCGCTTGTGCCATAGGAATCGCTCCCGATGGATTTTGCAGGGTATTTAAAAACAAAATGTCAATAACTCCGGGGCAATATCGCAAAAAAGAGAAGTCAATACTCACAGCTCTATCCGATGAATGGGTCTGCGGCCGATAGGCTTTCTTATATGTTGAAACCGACAGCGCATGCGGAAAATAGCCGCATGCGCTGTTCTTTGAATGGTTTAATTATATTTTTGCAAGATATCGTACGCTATCTGTTTATCCTTATCGCCCGTTCTGTCTCCCGACTGCTCATATATATTTGTTTTAAATTGCGGAAAATGTTTCGAAATTTATTATTTTTTTCATATTATAGTCTTGCACAAAAAACATGGTACACAACAAGATCTCAGACTGATATTTGTAAAATACGGATAAAAAATTCCTGCCGGGCAAAGTCCGGCAGGAATATATATTTACATGTTTACAGTATACTGAAGTTTATAACCAGTGCGGCAAACACTATTGAGACCATAGACAACAGCTTTATAAGGATATTTATAGACGGACCGGAGGTATCTTTAAAAGGATCTCCTACAGTGTCTCCGACAACGGCTGCTTTATGCTGTTCGCTGCCCTTGCCGCCGTAAACTCCGCTTTCTATATGTTTTTTGGCATTGTCCCAAGCTCCGCCTGAATTTGACATGAATATCGCAAGCAAAAATCCCGTCACAGTCGCTCCCGCAAGCAATCCGACAACACCGTTGACACCGAGTATCAAACCGCAGACCACAGGACATACAATAGCTATTACTGTAGGGAGTATCATCTCCTTCAGGCTGGCTTTGGTGCACAAATCGACGCATTTGGCATAATCAGCCTCAGCCTTGCCTTCCATAAGTCCTTTTATTTCTTTGAACTGTCTGCGGACTTCTACGACTACCGACTGTGCTGCCTTTCCGACCGACTGCATTGTCAGCGCTGTAAATACAAACGGCAGACAGGCTCCCACAAATAGACCTATCAGCACAGACGGATTCATTATGCTGAGATCAAATGAAAAGTCCGGACTTACTGATTTTACTTTATCTATATATGATGCCATAAGCGCCAGCGCCGTAAGCGCCGCAGAGCCTATTGCAAACCCCTTACCGGTAGCCGCCGTTGTATTTCCGAGTGAATCCAAAGCGTCTGTACGCTGACGCACGCTTTCCTCAAGTCCTGCCATCTCTGCTATGCCGCCCGCGTTGTCCGCAACGGGGCCGTATGCATCAGTTGCAAGCGTTATTCCCAAGGTGGACAGCATTCCGACAGCCGCAAGCGCTATCCCGTAAAGACCGAGCGCCGAATTTCCCGCGCCGCCCGAAACAAAATATGATACCAGAACGCAAACAGATATTATCAATATCGGCAGAACCGTAGAAAACATACCCAGAGACAGACCGCCTATTATGATTGTTGCAGAACCGGTCTGAGACGTCTGAGCCAATTTTTTGGTCGGTTTATAAGAATCCGAAGTGAAATATTCGGTAGACTGTCCGATAAGCACGCCTGCTATAAGTCCGGCCAGAATCGAAAAATAAAGACCAACGTGCGAAAAATCACCGATACCGTCTCCCAATACCACATTGACAAGCGGCAATGACGCAACAGCAATCACAATGGCTGAGAAATTAGTGCCGCGTCCCAATGCTCGAAGCAGTGACTTCTGATCTGCATTTTCTTTTGTCTTGACCAAAAAAGTGCCTATAAGCGAACAAATAATACCAATAGCTGCTAAAAGCATAGGCAATGCCATTGCATTTATTGTTCCGAAAGCCGCAACACCCAATGCTGAGGAGGATATTATAGATCCTATGTATGACTCATACAGATCTGCTCCCATGCCCGCGACATCTCCGACATTATCTCCGACATTATCGGCTATAACTGCCGGATTGCGCGGATCGTCCTCAGGTATACCTGCCTCGACCTTTCCCACAAGATCGGCACCTACATCCGCAGCCTTGGTAAATATTCCGCCGCCGACTCTGGCAAAGAGCGCCATTGATGACGCACCCATTCCGAAGGTTATCATTGACGCTGTTATCTGGGCGGCTTCAAGACGAAATACATATTTAAGCAAAGTAAACCAAATCGATATATCCAAGAGACCCAAGCCTACAACAGTAAATCCCATTACAGATCCTGCTGAGAAGGCTATTCTAAGTCCTTTATTCAGGCCCTCGCGACATGCGTTTGCAGTACGTGAGTTTGAAGCGGTGGCAATTTTCATGCCTATAAATCCAGATAATCCGGAAAAGAATCCGCCGCTGATAAATGCAAACGGTACATACCATGTCAGCATGCCAAACGCCGCCATCACAATCAATAAAACCAGCATGACCGCAAAAAAAGCAGCTACGACTGTGTACTGTCTTTTTAAATACGCATTTGCACCGGCTCGTACGGATCGTGATATCTTCTGCATTTTTTCAGTGCCTTCCGAAAAACTCAGAACTTTTTTTGCCGTAAACGCCGCAAACAGCAACGCCAATGCGGAACTCAAAAAAGTAAAAACGACCAAATAATTATTCATATTTTACCTTCTCTCATTTTAATAACATATATAATACACCATAAATGAAATCTTGTCAATCGAAAAATTCATAATTCGCACAGAAAAGTAAATATTTAATATTTTTATAAGCAAAAATGCATGAATTCTTGCATTTTTGCTTGACGATCAACAAATATATTATTAATCTATGCATTAATACCTATAATATCCAAACTAAAAACCGCACAGTAAACCTGTGCGGCAATATTACATTCGGCCTAATATTTTCATTAGCGGGACAGGATTATTGGCAGTGATAAGCGAAGCCCCGTTCTTCAGCGCAGCATTAACTGTCTGCTCATCGTCAGCGCAGTAAAAATGTATAGGCAGGCCTTTTTTCAGATATATTCCGAGTATCTCAGAATTCAAAAATTTTGTATCCAATCCAATTTCATCATAATATTTATAGGAATCCGGCTCAAATTCTTTCATCTGAAAATCAGGATATCCCATTGTTCTGCCGTTATAGCGGATTTTGATATATTTTATTATCCTGGCGTTGAAGCAATAGAACCAGCAGTTGTAGAACAAACTATATTCCTTGAGCATTGCAATAGAAATATCAACGCAGTATTCATCATATGACTTAAACTCTACACCCAGTTTGAAATCCGGGTTTTTGGATTTTACAAGAGCTAAAACTTCCTCAAGCGTAGGAATACGCGTGCCTTCAAATTTATCACCGTACAGTTTTTTGCCTATATCAAGCTTTTTGAGTTCACAAAGAGTAGATTCCTCTATCACAACATGTTCTCCCGATACGCGGTAAGTATCTGAATCATGCATTATAACAGGCACTCCGTCTTTTGACATACGTATATCAAACTCGAAAGCGTCAACTCCCAGATCCATGGCAGCTTCAAATGAAACAAGTGAGTTTTCCGGATATTTGCTTCTGTATCCTCTGTGACCTTCAACGATTACATCGTTCATAACAACTGTACCTCTATATGATTTTATTTGATTATATTTGATTATATATGAATATTCAAAAGAAAACAAGTGTTATTTTACATTTGCATCCTGCCGCAAAATATAAAGCCCCTGCCAAAACAGCAAGGGGCTTGATATTCGAAAAATAATTATCTTTTGGAGAACTGGGGCGCACGTCTGGCTGCTTTGAGGCCGTATTTTTTACGCTCTTTCATTCTCGGGTCACGAGTAATAAATCCTGCCTTTTTAAGAATAGGCTTCATAGCCTGATCAGACTCAACAAGAGCTCTGGCGATACCATGTCTGATTGCTCCCGCCTGACCTGTGACACCTCCGCCGTTAACATTGACTACTACATCAAATTTTGATGTCGTCTCAGTAAGCTCCAGCGGCTGACGTACTATCAGCTTAAGAGTTTCCAGGCCGAAATAATCGTCTATATCTCTGCCGTTTATTGTAATCGAGCCGCTGCCCGGAAGGAGTCTTACTCTTGCAACGGACGATTTTCTTCTGCCTGTGCCATAAAAATACGCGTCATTATTATACATTCGCAAAACCTCCTTACTTTACAAATACTTCCGGCTTCTGTGCCTGCTGTGAATGGTTGTCATCGGTGTATACTCTCAGCCTGGTTATCGCAGCGGATGCAATTTTATTTTTGGGCAGCATACCCTTTACTGCGATATTGACAAGCTTTTGCGGATTCTTTGCCAGCAGCTGACCGTATGACACCTCTTTGAGTCCGCCGATATGACCTGTATGATGTCTGTAAAACTTATCAGATACTTTTTTGCCTGTAAGCACTACCTTAGCAGCATTTATCACAATTACGCAATCTCCGCAGTCGACATGCGGCGTATAATCAGGACGGTGTTTTCCCATAAGGATCGTGGCAGCCTGAGCCGCAACTTTACCAAGGGGCTTATCTGTCGCATCGACGATATACCACTTTCTCTCAACGTCCTGAGGATTCTTCATAAATGTAGACATATTCCAATTCCTCTC